>JBBSMJ010000001.1:0-21412 GCA_038233235.1 Actinomycetes bacterium
GAAGATCCCCTCGAAGTCGACTCCCCGGACCGGGGCGACGACCCCTTCAAGCCGCTCGTCGTGGAGCCGGTGGGGTCAGTCGACCTCGACGGATCGGGTAGCACTATCCCAGGCGGTGACGACGTGGTGAACCCGCCGGCCGACTCGTCCACGGTCCCCGATCAGGGCGGGACCGATCCGAACGGTGACGACCCGACCTCTGATCCGGCGAGCGAGTTCCCGTCGGAGTTCCCGTCGGAGGAGTTCCCGTCGGAAGACCTACCGTCAGAAGACTTCCCCACGGAGGAGCCGTCCGATCCGGCGTCCGTCACCGAGGTACCGCCGTCGGGCGATGACTCCCCAGGTACGCCGGGCGACGGCCAACCGGTGACGATCACTGTGCGGAACATCAACTACAAGGCCGAGCGGGTGGCCGTCACCGTCGACGAGGCCACCTATCGCCCTCGATCCGGACGACGGTTCGCCTCCGACTTCCGCTTCGTCGGCGTCGACCGGGATGCCCGGCGGGCGACGTTCCGCTACGCCGACGTCACCCTGGTACTGGCCGAGGACGCGCCCCTCGAGGTGTACGGCGGGAACGTGATGGAGGACGCACCCAAGAAGTGACGGCCCCATAGGCGTGGGGCGGGGAGCGCTGCGGCCCGTGCGAGGATCGGCGCCATGCTGCGCTGGCTGACCGCCGGGGAGTCCCACGGCCCGGCCTTGGTGGCCGTGCTGGAGGGGCTACCGGCCGGAGTGCAGATCACCACCGCTCAGCTGGGCGACGCGCTGGCCCGCCGCCGGCTCGGCTACGGCCGGGGGGCGCGGATGAGCTTCGAGCGCGACGAGGTGGAGTTCCTCGGCGGCGTACGCCACGGGGAGACGATGGGCGGGCCGGTCGCCGTACGCATCGGCAACACCGAGTGGCCGAAGTGGTCCACGGTGATGGCCGCCGATCCGGTCGAGGCCGCGGAGCTCGCGGGTCTGGCCCGAGCGGAGCCGCTGACCCGGCCGCGTCCTGGGCACGCCGATCTCGCCGGGATGCAGAAGTACGGGTTCACCGATGCCCGGCCGGTGCTCGAGCGGGCGAGTGCGCGGGAGACCGCGGCGCGGGTCGCGCTCGCCGCCGTCGCGCGGGCGTTCCTCGCCCAGGCGGTCGAGGTCGAGGTGGTCAGCCACGTAGTCGCTATCGGCGCCGCCGAGGCGCCGCCTGGGGTGCTGCCGCAGCCTGATGACGAGCAGCGGCTGGACGCCGACCTGGTGCGCTGCCTCGACCCGACCGCCAGCGCCGCGATGGTCGCCGAGATCGACGCCGCCCGCGCCGACGGTGACACGCTGGGCGGTGTCGTCGAGGTGCTGGCGTACGGCGTACCACCGGGGCTGGGCAGTCACGTGCACTGGGACCGCCGGCTCGACGCTCGGGTCGCGGGCGCGCTGATGGGCGTGCAGGCGATGAAGGGAGTGGAGTTCGGGGACGGATTCGCCTCCGCCGGTCGCCGCGGCTCACAGGCGCACGACGAGATCGAGGGCACGCCCGACGGCGTACGCCGGCGCACCGCCCGCGCCGGCGGGGTCGAGGGCGGGATGAGCACCGGAGAGCCGCTGCGGGTGCGGGCGGCGATGAAGCCGATCTCCACCGTGCCCCGCGCGCTGGCGACGGTCGACGTGCGCACCGGTGAGGCGGCGGTAGCCATCAACCAGCGCAGCGACGTGTGCGCGGTGCCGGCGGCCGGCGTGGTCGCGGAGGCGATGGTCGCGCTGGTGCTCGCGGATGCCGTGCTGGAGAAGTTCGGTGGAGACGCCGTCGCGGAGACCCGGCGCAACGCGCGGGCCTACCTGGACACGCTGGTCCTACGGTGACCCCGGTGGCCGTGCTGGTGGGGCCGCCCGGCGCCGGCAAGTCGACCGTCGGTGGCCTGCTGGCGCAGCGGCTGCACGTCTCCTTGCGCGACACCGACACCGACGTCGAGGAGCGGGCCGGGTCGAGCGTTGCCGACATCTTCGTCGAGCAGGGGGAGCCGGTGTTCCGCACGCTGGAACGCGACGCCGTACGCAGTGCACTGGCCGAGCACGATGGCGTGCTCGCGCTCGGCGGGGGAGCGGTAACCGACGCGGACATCCGAGCGCTGCTGCGGGATCATCGAGTCGTCTTCCTCGACGTCACCCTCGCCGACGCCGCCCGGCGCATCGGGTTCAACCGGGACCGTCCGCTGCTGCTGGGCAACCCGCGGGCGCAACTGCACCGGTTGATGACCACTCGACGGCCGCTGTACCAGGAGGTCGCCACGGTCACCGTCGACACCGCCGACAAGACGCCGCAGGACGTGGCCGACGCGGTCGCGGCGGCTCTGGGGGAGCCGTGAGCCCGGAGCCGACGCTGATCCGGGTCGGCGGCGAGTCGCCGTACGACGTCGTCGTGGGCAGGGGGCTGCTCGACCGGTTGCCAGGGGTGCTCGGACCAGCCGTACGCCGGGTTGCCGTCGTCCATCCGCGGGCGCTGCGGACCACCGGTGCGGCGGTGCGGGAGTCCCTCGCCGGTCCGGGCTGCGCCGCGCACGCCGTGGAGGTGCCCAACGGGGAGGCGGCGAAGGAGGTAGCGGTGGCCGCATCCGTGTGGTCGCTGCTGGGGCAGTGCGGGTTCACCCGTTCGGACGCGGTGGTCGCCGTCGGCGGCGGTGCGACGACCGACCTCGCCGGGTTCGTGGCGGCGACGTGGCTGCGCGGCGTCCGGGTGGTGCACGTGCCCACCACCCTGCTCGGAATGGTCGACGCAGCCGTCGGGGGTAAGACCGCCCTCAACACCGCCGCGGGCAAGAACCTGGTCGGTGCGTTCCACCCGCCAGCCGGCGTGCTCTGCGACCTCGCCATGCTGGCCGGCCTGCCCCGGGAGGACTACGTGAGCGGGTTGGCCGAGGTCGTCAAGGCTGGGTTTATCGCCGACCCGCGGATCCTCGAGCTCGTCGAGGCCGACGTCGAGGCTGCGGCCACCCCGGCGGGGGAGCACACCCGGGAACTTGTCGAGCGTTCGATTGCGGTCAAGGCCCGGGTGGTCGAGGTTGACCTGCGGGAGACGGGCGCCGCTGCCGGGCCGGGTCGGGAGGCGCTGAACTACGGCCACACCTTGGGGCACGCCATCGAGCGGGTCGAGGGCTACCGCTGGCGCCACGGTGATGCGGTAAGCGTCGGTCTGGTGTTCGCGGCCGAGCTGGCCCGGTTGGCCGGCCGGCTGGACAACGCGACGGCGGACCGGCACCGGCGCGTGCTCTCCGCTCTGGGGCTGCCTACGGCGTACCGGGCTGACGCGTGGCCGCAGCTGCACGACGCCATGCGGGTGGACAAAAAGGCGCGCGGCGACCGGCTGCGGTTCGTCGTGCTCGACGCGCTGGCCCGGCCCGCCATCCTCGACGCGCCCGCTCCCGCGCTGCTGGCCGCGGCGTACGCGAAGGTAAGCACGTGACCCGTGTCCTGGTGCTGAACGGCCCCAACCTCGGGCGGCTGGGCAGTCGGGAGCCGGAGGTGTACGGCGCCGCCACCCACGCCGACCTGGTGACGGCCTGTCGGGCCGCCGGCGAGGAGTTGGGGCTCGACGTGGACGTGCGGCAGACCGACGACGAGGCGGAGCTGGTGGGGTGGCTGCACGAGGCGGCCGACGCAGGCACCCCGGTGGTGCTCAACCCGGCCGCGTTCACCCACTACTCCTACGCGCTGCGCGACGCCTGCGCCGCACTCACCGCGCCGCTGGTGGAGGTGCACCTTACGAATCCTGCGGCCAGGGAGGCGTTCCGGCACACCTCGGTGAGCGCCGGGGTGGCGACGGGGACAGTGACGGGATTCGGTCTGACGTCGTATCGCCTGGCGTTGCAGGCGATTGCCGAGCTGGCGCTCACGCAGGAGACGGTGCATGCCGACGATTCACGCTGACCGACGGGCCAGACTGCGGCGACAGCTGGCGGCCCGTGACGTCCCAGCTGCGCTGGTCACCCGGCTGGTCAATGTGCGCTACCTCGCCGGGTACACCGGGTCCAACGCCGCCCTGCTCCTCACTCCCGACCGAACGCTGCTGGCCACCGACGGGCGCTACACCCTGCAGGCCGGCGCGGAGAGTCCCGACGCGGAGCTGGTCACCGAGCGGCGCTGCGCGCAGGCGCTGGCCGAGCGGGCGGCCAGTCTCGGCGTACGCCGACTCGCGGTGGAGACCCATGAGGTCACCGTCGACCTGCACCGGCAACTCACCGAGGCCGCCGAAAAGGCGGAGCTCGTGTCCCTCGACGGGGCGGTGGAGCGGTTGCGGGCGGTCAAGGACGAGACGGAGATCGCGCTTCTGCGGGAGGCGTGCGCCGCCACCGACCGGGCGTTCAGCGCCCTGGCCGCCGAGTTGCGCCCCGGCCTCACCGAACGCGAGGTTGCGTGGCGGTTGGAGGTGGCGCTCCGGGCGGCCGGCGCGGACGGTCTGGCGTTCGACCCCATCGTCGCGGGCGGACCGAACGGCGCCGTACCGCATCACCAGCCCACCGACCGGCCGCTCGAACCCGGCGATCTGCTCACCCTCGACTTCGGCGCCCGTTATTCGGGCTACCACGCCGACATGACCCGCACCGTCGTGGTCGGTGGCCAGCCCGCGGACTGGCAGCGGGAGGTCTACGCGCTGGTGGCCACCGCTCAGCGGGCCGGCCGGGACGCGGTCGTCCCCGACTCCACGCTGGGCGCGGTGGACAAGGCCGCCCGCGACGTCATCGAGGAGGCCGGTCACGGCGAGCACTTCGTGCATCCGGTGGGCCACGGGGTCGGCCTGGAGATCCACGAGGCGCCACTGCTGGGCCCGGCGACGGACGGTAGACTCGATGATCGCACTCCGGTCACCGTCGAGCCCGGCGTCTACCTGCCCGGCCGCGGCGGCGTACGCATCGAGGACACGCTCGTGGTCCGCGCCGGCGCACCGGAGGTGCTGACCACGACGACGAGGGACCTGCTGGTCCTGTGATGCTGCGCTAGGGGATGTGCCGGTGGCCACCACCAACGACCTGAAGAACGGTATGACGCTCGACCTCGACGGCCAGCTGTGGACCGTCGTGGAGTTCCAGCACGTGAAGCCCGGCAAGGGCGGGGCGTTCGTCCGCACCAAGTTGAAGAACGTGATGTCCGGCAAGGTGGTCGAGAAGACCTTCAACGCTGGGGTGAAGGTCGACGTGGCGACGGTGGACAAGCGCGAGATGTCCTACCTGTACCGGGAGAGCGGCGACTTCATCTTCATGGACACCAACACCTATGACCAGCTGTACGTGTCGGCGGACACCGTCGGGGGGGCGGCCAACTACCTGCTGGAGAACCAGGTCGCCACAGTCGCGGTCCACGACGGCACCCCGCTGTACGTCGAACTCCCGGCCGCCGTCGAGCTCACCATCTCCCACACCGATCCCGGCGTCCAGGGCGACCGTTCTACCGGCGGCAGCAAACCGGCCACCCTTGAGACCGGCGCGCAGGTCAACGTGCCGCTGTTCATCACCACCGGCGAGAAGGTGAAGGTCGACACCCGCGACGGCGGGTACCTGGGTCGCGTGAAGTCGTGAGCGCGCGCACCAAGGCCCGCAAACGCGCGCTGGACCTGCTCTACGAGGCGGAGATGCGCGGGTTGGAACCGCTCGCGCTGGTGGGCGAGCGCCTCGCCGAGGGTGGCGGTCCGGCTTTGCCGGACTATGCGGTGACTTTGGTCGAGGGTGTCGCCGCACACCGCGAGCGGATCGACGAGCTGCTCGCGACGTACGCCGTCGACTGGACCCTGGACCGGATGCCGCCGGTCGACCGCAACCTGCTGCGCATCGGCGCCTGGGAACTGCTGTACGCCGACGACGTGCCCGACGCCGTGGCGATCTCCGAGGCGGTGGAGCTGGCCAGCACGCTGTCCACCGACGACTCGGCGCGCTTCGTCAACGGGCTGCTCGCCCGGCTGCTCGAGCTCAAGCCCTCACTCGCCCGCTGAGCAAGGGCGGTCCGCCGGGGACTATTCGACGGCGCGCCGCGCCTCCGGGTTCAGCACGCCCCAACCGACCAGCTGCTCGGCGAGGAGGCTCGGCGGCTGGTCGTAGATGACGGCCAGCGTGCGCAGGTCGTCCTGTCGGATGGACAGCACGCGCCCGTTGTAATCGCCGCGTTGGCTCTGAATCGTCGCGGCGTAGCGCGCCAGCGGCCCGGCCTGCTCGCGCGGTACCCGCTGCAGCGCCTCCAGGTCGATGACGATGCGCGGCGGCGGCTCGCTGGCTGCCTGCGGAGCCCCCTGCGGCAGCAGCTCGGCCACCGGGACGCCGTAGAAGTTGGCCAGCTCGGCCAGCTTCTGTACGGTGACCGCCCGGTCGCCGCGCTCGTAGGAGCCGACGACGACGGCCTTCCAGCGGCCCTGCGACTTCTCCTCTACGCCGTGGAGCGACAGACCCTGCTGCGTGCGGATCGCGCGCAGCCTGGTGCCCAGCGACCTTGCGTATTCCGTTGCCATGCGGGCTCCCCGTTTCTGTGACAGCGTGTCACCGCGCACCCGCGGTCCGGCGTATCTCGCCTGCTCCGGGTAACTCTAAGTGACGGTAGGGCCGACCGTAAGCCTGGTCAAGAAGAAACACCCCGATGGAGTAGCGGTCTGTCACCAGCGTGGCGCATCGCGCTGCTAGCGTGACGCGACCGACATCCTTTAACGACCCGTCCGGTGAGGCGGGGAAGGAGGTCCCCGCCGATGCCTGCCCAGCAGCGCTCCGCGCGCTCGGTGCTCGATGCGGACGACGTGACCCGTGCCCTGACGCGCATCGCCCACCAAGTACTCGAGCGCAACCGGGGGCCGGGCGATCTGGTGCTCCTCGGCATCCCCACTCGAGGAGTCCCGCTAGCCCGCCGACTGGCCGACCGATTGGCCACCATCGAGGACGCCGAGATCCCCGCCGGCTCCCTCGACGTGACCATGCACCGCGACGACCTGCGGCTGCGTCCCGCGCGCGCGCTGGACCACACCGACATTCCCCCCGGTGGGGTGGACGGCAAGGTCGTGGTCCTGGTCGACGACGTGCTGTTCTCCGGACGCACCGTCCGCGCCGCCCTCGACGCGCTCAGCGATCTCGGCCGCCCGCGGGCGGTGCAGCTGGCGGTCCTCGTCGACCGGGGACATCGCGAGCTGCCCATCCGCGCCGACTACGTGGGCAAGAACCTGCCGACGTCGCTGGCGGAAGTCGTCCAGGTCCAACTCGCGGAGTACGACGGGATCGACGCCGTTCTCATCGGGGCCGTACCCACCGGCCAGTCAAGACTCGTCGGCCAGTCGAACCTCGTCGGCCAGTCGAACCAGCCGGTCGAGCGCGCGGAGGGGGTTCGGTGATGAAGCACCTGCTGTCAGCGGGCGACCTCGACCGTGACGACGCGCTCGCGATCTTGGACACCGCCGAAGAGCTGGCCCAGCTCGCCGAGCGACCCATCAAGAAACTGCCCACCCTGCGCGGACGGACGGTGGTCAACCTGTTCTTCGAGGACTCCACCCGCACCCGCATCTCCTTCGAGGCGGCGGCCAAGCGACTGTCCGCCGACGTCATCAACTTCTCCGCCAAGGGTTCCAGCGTCTCCAAGGGGGAGACCCTGAAGGACACCGCGCTCACCCTGGAGGCAATGGGCGCCGACGCGGTCGTCGTACGCCACCCGGCCAGCGGTGCCCCGCACCGGCTGGCGGTCAGCGGGTGGATTCGCGGCAGCGTCGTCAATGCCGGCGACGGCACCCACGAGCACCCCACTCAGGCGCTGCTCGACGCCTACACGCTGCGCCGCCGGCTCGGCTCTCTCGAGGGGCGGCGGGTTGCCGTCGTCGGCGACGTCCTGCACAGCCGGGTGGCCCGCTCCAACGTGCTGCTGCTGCACACCCTCGGCGTCGAGGTGACGCTGGTCGCCCCGCCGACGCTGCTGCCGGTGGGTGTCCAGGCCTGGCCGTGCGCCACCTCACTCGACCTCGACGCGGTGCTGCCGAAGAGCGACGCGGTGATGATGCTGCGGGTGCAGCGGGAACGGATGAACGCCTCCTACTTCCCCAGCGCGCGGGAGTACACCCGCCGCTACGGGCTGGACGGGCGCCGGCTGGCGGCGCTGCCCGACCACGCAGTCGTCATGCATCCCGGCCCGATGAACCGCGGCCTGGAGATCTCCGCCGTGGCGGCCGACTCGGCGCGTTCCGCGATCGTCGAGCAAGTGAGCAACGGGGTGAGCGTGCGGATGGCCGTGCTCTACCTGCTGCTGGCGGGGGAGGAGGCCGCATGACCGGCGACGGGCACGCCCCGGGCGAGCGCGCCACCGCTGGGTGGCTGCTGCGCGGCGTACGACCGCTCGGCGGAGACCCCACCGACGTGCTGCTGCGCGCCGGGCGGATCGCCGAGATCGGAGCACGCCTCGACCCGGCAGACACGTCGGGCGCCCAGCTGCTCGACGCCGACGGGCTGATCGCGTTGCCCGGGCTGGTGGACCTGCACACGCACCTGCGCGAACCCGGCAGGGAAGACGCGGAGACCGTGGCCAGCGGCACGCTGGCCGCCGCGCTCGGCGGATTCACCGCCGTACACGCCATGGCCAACACCGACCCGGTGGCCGACACCGCCGGCGTCGTGGAACAGGTGTGGCGGCTCGGGCGGGAAGCAGGGCACGTCGACGTACGCCCGGTCGGCGCCGTCACCGCCGGGCTCGGCGGGCAGCGGCTGGCCGAACTCGGTGCGATGGCCGAGTCGGCCGCCGCGGTCCGGGTCTTCTCCGACGACGGGCACTGCGTCTCCGACGCGGTGGTGATGCGGCGGGCGCTGGAGTACGTCAAGGCGTTCGACGGCGTCATCGCGCAGCACGCGCAGGAGCCGCGGCTGACCGAGGACGCGCAGATGAACGAGGGGCAGCTGTCCGGCGTCCTCGGCCTGCGCGGGTGGCCCGCGGTGGCCGAGGAGGCGATCGTGGCCCGCGACGTGCTGCTTGCTGCGCACGTCGGGTCTCGGCTGCACATCTGCCACGTGTCCACCGCCGGTTCTGTCGACATCCTGCGCTGGGCCAAGGCCAAGGGCTGCGACGTCACCGCGGAGGTGACCCCGCACCACCTGCTGCTCACCGACGAGCTGGCGGCGACGTACGACCCGGTCTACAAGGTCAACCCGCCGCTGCG
The DNA here is from genome assembly GCA_038233235.1 of Actinomycetes bacterium. GTDB lineage: Bacteria > Actinomycetota > Actinomycetes > JBBSMJ01 > JBBSMJ01 > JBBSMJ01. The sequence continues at coordinate 9,134 of JBBSMJ010000001.1, forward strand.
CACCGCGGAGGATGTCGACGCGCTGCGGGCGGCGCTCGCCGACGGCACCATCGACGCGGTAGCCACCGACCATGCGCCCCATCCGGTGGAGGACAAGGAGACCGAGTGGGCGGCGGCCGCTTTCGGCATGCTCGGCCTGGAGACGGCGCTGTCCGTCGTCATCGCGGCGACGGTGGAGACGGGTCTGCTCGACTGGGCCGGGGTGGCCGACCGGATGTCCACGCGCCCGGCCCGGATCGGCCGGGTTGCCGGCCAGGGCCGCGGCCTCGAAGCCGGTGCCCCCGCCAACGTCCTGCTGCTCGATCCGACCGCCCGGACCACCGTCGACCCGACGGGGCTCGCCTCGCTCAGCAGCAACACCCCGTACGCCGGCCGCGTGCTGCCGGGCCGCGTCGTCGCCACGTTCCTGCGGGGGCGGGCGACGGTCCTCGACGGGAAGCAGGCGTGAACGGTCGGTCCGGACCAGTGCAGGTACCCGCTGAGGTGGTGGCGACATCTCGGGCTGGGGCCTACCACCGGCTCACGGTGGCCGCGCCCGCGGTCGCCGCGCGGGCGCAGCCCGGTCAGTTCATCGCCCTCGCCGTCGGTGGGCCGGCCAGCGCGTTGCTGCTGCGCCGCGCGTTCGCCATCCACCGGGCCGATCCGGGCGGACCGCAGGGTGGAACGGTCGAGGTCGTCTACGCCGTCCGCGGACGCGGCACCGGCTGGCTGGCCGAGCGGGTGGCCGGCGATTCCCTCGACGTGGTGGGTCCCCTCGGCCGCGGGTTTACCCCGCCGCCGGCACCGCTGCCCTGCACCCTCGTCGGCGGCGGCTACGGCAGCGCACCGCTGTTCCCGCTCGCTGCCGCGCTGCGTGCCGGCGGCTGTCGGGTCGACCTGGTGCTCGGTGCGGCGAGCGCCGACCGGCTCTTCGGCGCCGCGGACGCGGGGGGCGCGGCGGACGCGGTGCGGGTGACCACCGAGGACGGGTCGGCGGGGGAGCGCGGCAGGGTGACCGACGTGCTCCCCGACGTGCTCCGGCGCAGCGCCGCCGGTGCCGTGTACGCCTGCGGCCCGATGGGGATGCTCGCCGCCGTCAGCGCGCTGTCCGCGGCGTACGGCGTCCCGAGCCAGTGCGCGGTGGAGGAGTCGATGGCGTGCGGCATCGGTGTGTGCATGACGTGCGTGCTGCCGGTACGCGGCGACGACGGCATGACCCGCATGGTGCGCTCGTGCGTCGAGGGACCGGTGTTTCCCGGCGAGCGAGTGCGCTGGGACGACGTGGGGACCGTTCCTGCGGACACCGTGGGCGCGGGTCCCGCGCTGCGAGTGGTGGCCGGGTGAGCCGCGTGGACCCGTCGCAGGTCGACCTGGCTACCCAGCTGGCCGGTGTGGAGCTGGCCAACCCGGTGCTCACTGCGTCTGGGTGCGCCGCGGCTGGCCGGGAGCTGCACCAGTTCTTCGACATCGCGCTGCTCGGTGCGGTGGTCACCAAGTCGGTGATGCTGCACCCGCGCGCCGGTCGGCCGACCCCGCGGATGGCGGAGACCGATTCCGGGATGCTCAACTCGATCGGCCTGCAGGGCCCGGGTGTCGACGCCTTCTGTCGGCACGACCTGCCGTGGCTGGTCGAGCGGGGAGCGCGGGCGGTGGTGAGCATCGCTGGCCACACGATCGACGAGTACGCCGAACTCGCCCGCCGGCTCCGCGCCGCGGGCGGCGTCACCGCCGTCGAGGTCAACATCTCCTGCCCCAACGTCGAGCACCGCGGGGAGGTTTTTTCCTGCGATCCGGTGGCCGCGGCGGGCGTCGTGGCGGCGGTGCGGCGGGAGACCGCACCCGATGTGCCGGTGCTGGCCAAGTTGTCTCCGGACGTCACCGACATCGTCGCTGTTGCCCGCGCCTGCGTCGACGCAGGGGCCGACGGACTGTGCTTGATCAACACACTCCTCGGCATGGCCATCGACACCGACACCATGCGTCCGGTGCTCGCCGCCGGCACCGGGGGCTTGTCCGGGCCGGCGATCCGGCCGGTCGCGGTGCGCTGCGTCTACCAGGTGCACGCGGCACTGCCCGGCGTACCGATCGTCGGGATGGGCGGAGTCGTCACCGGAGTCGATGCGCTCGAGTTGATGCTGGCCGGGGCGTGCGCCGTCTCGGTGGGCACCGCGACCTTTGCCGACTCGAGCGCACCGATGCGCATCCTCACCGAGCTGCGCCAGGTGCTCGCCGAGCGCGGCGTACACCGCGTCGCCGACATCGTCGGAGCCGCGCACCGGCCACCGGGTGAGCCAACGGTCACCGAGCCGAAGCGGTCGGCGCTGCCCGCCGAGCGTCGAGTGGGACGATCGTGAACCCCACCTCCGCGGCGCCCGTCGCCGTCGCCCTCGACGCCCCCGACTTGGAGACCGCGGCCGCCTGGGCGGAAGCCGTCACGCCGTACGTCAGCACCGTCAAGGTGGGGTTGGAGCTGTACTGCCGCTACGGGCCGGACGCTGTCGCCACCGTGCGCGGAGGAAGCGGGGTCGACCTGTTCCTCGACCTGAAGCTGCACGACATCCCGGCCACCATCTCCGGCGCGGTGCGTGCGGTGAGTGCCCTGCGACCGGCCTATCTGACCGTGCACGCCGTGGGGGGCGCGGCGATGATCAGGGCGGCCGCGGAGGCAGCGCCGGACATCTGTATCGCCGCCGTCACCGTCCTCACCTCGCTGGGGGAGGCCGACCTCGACGCACTCGGTCTGGCCGGCCCCTCTCTCGACGCCGCCCGTCGGCTGTCCGTGCTGGCGGTCGGCGCCGGCGCGCGCGCACTGGTGTGCTCACCCCACGAGGTGGCGGCCGTTCGCGCGGAGGTCGGTGCGGACATCAAGCTCGTCACTCCCGGCGTACGTCCTGCCGGCACGGACGCCCAGGACCAGGCCCGGGTCGCCACCCCCCGCGCCGCCCTCGACGCCGGTGCCGATCTGCTCGTCATCGGCCGGCCCATCACCGCTGCCCGTGACCCCGGGGCGGCGGCCCAGTCCATCGCCCGTGATCTGCGCCAACGCTGATGCCGGCCCGAGCCGGCGCTCCGCCGGTCTCGAGCTGGGCGCATTGCCGCGCAGCCGCTGCACTCGCTAGGTTCAGGCGCCGACCGGACCCGTCCATGCGCCGACGAGGTGAGTTTGCGTGCCGCTACCGCCCTTGACACCCGAACAGCGCACCGCCGCCCTGGCGAAGGCCACCGAGGCGCGGCGTACCCGCGCGGAGGTGAAGAACCGGCTCAAGCACTCCGGGGCGTCGGTGGGTGATGTCATCGCCGAGGGTCAGATCGACGAGGTCGTCGGCAAGATGAAGGTCTCCGCGTTGCTGGAGTCGCTGCCGGGCGTCGGCAAGGTGCGCGCCCGCCAGATCATGCAGCGGCTGGAGATCTCGGAGAGCCGCCGGGTGCGCGGCCTGGGCGTCAAGCAGGTGGAGGCCCTCAAGAACGAGTTCGTTGACCCCCGGCGCGGTCGCTGAACCCTCCGGCGGGAACGCCGGCCGGCTCACCGTCCTGTCCGGGCCCTCCGGTGTAGGCAAGGGCACCGTCGTCGCCGAACTTCGGCGTACGCACCCGGATGTGTGGGTGTCCCTGTCTGCCACCACCCGGCGCCCCCGGCCGGGGGAGCGGCACGGCGTCGACTACCTCTTCCACGACGATGCCGAATTCGACCGGCTGATGGCTTCCGGTGAGCTGCTCGAGTGGGCACAGTTCGCCGGACATCGCTACGGCACCCCGCGCGGGCCGGTGCTGAAGCAGCTGGCCGCGGGCGAGCCGGCGCTGCTGGAGATCGACCTGCAGGGCGCGCGGCAGGTGCGGGAGGCCATGCCGGAGGCCCGGCTCGTGTTCCTGGCCCCCCCCACGTGGGACGACCTCGTCCGCCGCCTCGTCGGGCGCGGCACCGAGGACCCCGAGGTGGTGCAGCGGCGACTCGCCATCGCGCGGGACGAGCTGGCGGCGGAGCGTGAGTTCGATGTCACGCTGGTCAACTCGACGGTCGAGGAGGTCGTACGCCGGCTGATAGCCTTGCTGGCGATCACCTGAGTCCACTTCTGGGAAGGCCCGCGTGTCCGGCACTGCAGCTGCGCCCGAAGGCATCACCAATCCGCCCATCGACGAGCTGCTGGAGGCCACGGACTCCAAGTACAGCTTGGTGATCTACGGCGCCAAGCGAGCCCGCCAGATCAACGCCTACTACTCCCAGCTCGGCGAGGGCCTGCTGGAGTACGTCGGGCCGCTCGTGGAGACCCACGTGCACGAGAAGCCGCTGTCGATCGCGCTGCGGGAGATCAACGGCGGCCTGTTGACCGCCGAGCCGTTCGAGCCGCAGGACTGACACCTCCGTCCGCTTGGACACAGCGAGCACACCACCCCCCGCGTCTTGGGACGCCGTACGACCGCGCGTCGTGGTCGGGGTTGGCGGGGGCATCGCGGCGTACAAGGTCTGCGAGGTCGTCCGCCGACTGGTCGAGTCCGGGCACTCGGTGCGGGTGGTCCCCACCGAGAGCGCACTGCGGTTCGTCGGTGCAGCCACCTGGGCGGCGCTGTCGGGGGAGCCGGCGCCTTTCAGCATGTGGGACGACGTCCACGAGGTCGCCCACGTGCGTCTTGGGCGCGACGCTGACCTGATTCTGGTGGCTCCGGCCACCGCCGAGCTGCTCGCCAAGGCCGCCGGCGGATTCGCCGACGACCTGCTCACTGCCACCCTGCTCACCGCCCGCTGCCCAATCGTCTTCGCGCCGGCCATGCACACCGAGATGTGGGAACACCCGGCGACGCGGGCCAACGTCGCGACGCTGCGCAGCCGGGGCGCGGTGGTCGTCGAGCCCGCTGTGGGCCGGCTCACCGGGCCGGACAGCGGTCCCGGGCGGCTGCCGGCGCCGGACGCCCTCGCCATGCTCGCCCGGCGCGCGCTCGCCCGCGGGATCGCCGGGCTCGCGACCGATCTCGCCGGGCGGCGCGTCGTCGTCTCCGCCGGTGGCACCCGGGAGCACCTCGACCCGGTCCGTTTCCTCGGCAACCGCTCCTCCGGTCGGCAGGGGTACGCGCTGGCCGCCGCGGCCGTCGCCCGCGGCGCCGACGTCACGCTGGTCGCCGCGAACGTGACCCTCCCCGATCCCGCCGGTGCCCGGCTCGTGCGGGTCACCTCGGCCGCGGAGCTGCACGACGCCGTGCTCGCCGCCGCTCCTGGCGCGGACGCCGTCGTCATGGCCGCTGCAGTTGCCGACTTCCGTCCCGCGGAGCAACTGCCCGACAAGATCAAGAAGGATCCGGACGGCGGGGTGCCGCCACCGGTGGCGCTGGTGCGCACCGATGACGTGTTGAGCGAGTTGACCGGAAAGGCCGCCGAGCCCGGCCGGATGGTGGTCGGTTTCGCCGCGGAGACGGGCGGGAGCGGCCGCGACGTGCTGGCGCTCGGTCGGGAGAAGCTCACCCGCAAGGGCGCCGACCTGCTGGTCGTCAACGAGGTGGGAGAGTCGCTCGGCTTCGACGCGGCCGACAACGCCGCCGTGGTGCTGGGCGCCGACGGCAGCGAGACCGTCGTACCCCGCGGACCGAAGGACGCCCTCGCCGACGTCGTGTGGGATCTGGTGGTCGCCCGCCTTGTGCCGACCGATACGGCGCGCTGATTACACTCGACTCGTCCCGATCTCCCGGAGGAGTCTTGTGTCTCGGCGTCTGTTCACCTCCGAGTCGGTAACCGAGGGCCACCCGGACAAGATTGCCGACCAGATCAGCGATTCCGTCTTGGACACGCTGCTCAAGGAGGACCCGCGCAGCCGGGTCGCCGTCGAGACCTTGATAACCACTGGGCTGGTCCACGTGGCCGGCGAGGTGACGACCAAGGGCTGGGCGGACATCCCCACGATCGTGCGGGAGAAGATCCTCGACATCGGCTACGACTCCTCGGACAAGGGCTTCGACGGGAAGTCGTGTGGGGTCTCGGTCTCCATCGGATCGCAGTCCTCGGACATCGCGCGGGGCGTGGATGCGGCGTACGAGGGACGTGTCGGCGCCGACGACGCCGACGGATTCGACGAGCTGGACCGGCAGGGCGCCGGTGACCAGGGCCTGATGTTCGGCTTCGCCTGCGACGAGACTCCCGAGCTCATGCCGCTGCCCATTGCGGTGGCGCACCGGCTGGCCCGCCGCCTCTCGCAGGTGCGCAAGGACGGCACGGTGCCGTACCTGCGCCCGGACGGGAAGACGCAGGTCACCATCGAGTACGCCGGCGATCGTCCGATCCGCCTCGAAACCGTGGTCATCGCCACCCAGCACGCGCCCGGAGTTGACCTGCCCACCCTGCTCGTCCCGGACATCGCGGAGCACGTCGTCGACGCCGAACTCGCCGCATTGCCCGGCCTGCACACTGATGACTACCGGCTGCTGGTCAACCCGACCGGCCGGTTCGAGATCGGCGGCCCGATGGGCGACGCCGGACTCACCGGGCGCAAGATCATCGTGGACACCTACGGCGGCATGGCCCGCCACGGCGGGGGCGCGTTCTCCGGGAAGGACCCGTCCAAGGTCGACCGGTCCGGCGCCTACGCCATGCGCTGGGTGGCAAAGAACGTCGTCGCGGCCGGGCTGGCCCGCCGCTGCGAGGTGCAGATCGCCTACGCCATCGGCAAGGCCCACCCGGTCGGGTTCTTCGTCGAGTGCTTCGGCACCGAGTCGCTGCCGGTGCCTCGCATCCAGGACGCCGTCCTCGCCGTGTTCGACCTGCGTCCGGCGGCGATCATCCGCGACCTCGACCTGCTGCGGCCGGTCTATGCGCAGACCGCGTCCTACGGTCACTTCGGCCGTGATCACCCCGACTTCACCTGGGAACGCACCGACCGGGTGGACGCCCTCCGTGCCGCCGCCGGCACCGGCTGAGGGTTTCACGACGCCGGCTGCTGCCTCCCCCGCACCCGCCGCCGCTGCCAACTCCGCGGTGACCCTCCCGGTGGCCCGGGTCGCGCTGGACGTGCCGCTGGCGCATCTGGACCGGCCCTTCGACTACTTGGTGCCCGAGCGGTTCGCGGAGGTCGCCGTCGCGGGCTGTCGGGTGAGGGTGCGCTTCGCCGGGCGGCAGGTGAGCGGGTTCGTGCTGGAGCGCCTCGCGGCCAGTGCGCACGAGGGCCGGTTGGCGGCGCTGACCCGGGTGGTGTCTCCCGAGCCGGTACTCACCCCGGAGATCGCCCGGCTGGCCCGCACTGTCGCAGACCGCTACGCCGGCACCCTCGCCGACGTACTCCGACTGGCGGTGCCGCCCCGTCACGCCCGCGTCGAGGCGGAGATACCCGGTGCCCCGCCTGCTGACAAGCCGCCGCCGCGACCGACCCGGCCCGCGCCCGGATGGTGGGACCGCTATGTCGCGGGGCCGGAGTTCCTGACGGCGCTGGCCGAACCGCAGGCCGAATCGCAGTCCGAAGCGCAGCCCGAACGACAGTCCGGGCCGCGGGCGGTGTGGACGGCGCTGCCCGGTCCCTCCTGGCCGAGCGAGCTGGCGCTGGCCGCGCAGGCGGCGCTTGCCGGGGGCCGCGGCGCGCTGCTCGTCCTGCCCGACGCCCGGGACGTGGCGTGGGTCGACGCGGCGCTGCTCGACGCCCTCGGTCCCGGACAGCACGTGGCGCTCACCGCGGACCTGGGACCGGCGGAGCGGTACCGGCGCTGGCTGCGGGTGCTGCGCGGCACGGCGCGTGCGGTGGTCGGCACGCGGGCCGCGATGTTCGCCCCGGTGGCGGATCTCGGGTTGGCGGTGGTCTGGGACGACGGTGACGACCTGCACGCCGAGCCGCACGCGCCGTACCCGCACGTGCGCGAGGTGCTCGCGCTGCGGGCGTACGCCGCCGGCGCCGGACTGCTGCTCGGCGGGTTCGCCCGGACGGCCGAGGGCGCCCAGCTGATCGCCACCGGGTGGGCACGGTCCCTGGCGGCGCGACGTGGCGTCGTACGGGAGCTCGCGCCGCGGGTCCGTCCGGCCGACGACGACGCCGACCTGGCGCGCGACGCGGCCGCCCACGTCGCCCGCCTCCCCACGCTGGCCTGGCAGACCGCCCGCGTCGCGCTGCGGACTGGCCCGGTGCTGGTGCAGGTGCCGAGGGCTGGCTACCTCCCCTCGGTTGCCTGCGTACGGTGCCGAGCGGCAGCGCGCTGCCTGCACTGCACCGGCCCGCTGGCCGTGACCTCCGGGCACGCGGTCGCCCACTGCCGCTGGTGCGGCCGCCCCGCCGGGGGGTGGCGGTGCGCGGAGTGCGGCGCGACAGGGATGCGAGCCCGGGTCGTCGGCGCCCGGCGTACGGCGGAAGAACTCGGCCGCGCCTTTTCGTCCGTGCCGGTCCGCACCTCCGGCGGTTCCTCCGTGTTGGCCAGCGTCGGGGCGGAGCCGGCGGTGGTGGTGGCGACCCCCGGGGCGGAGCCGGTGGCCGCGGAGGGGTACGCCGCCGCGCTGCTGCTCGACGGGTGGGCCTTGCTCGACCGACCCGATTTGCGGGCTGGCGAGGAAGCGCTGCGGCGCTGGACGAACGCCGCCGCGCTCGTCCGCCCGGCCGCCGCGGGCGGTGAGGTGGTGGTGCTGGCCGCCGGTGACCTGCGGCCGGCGCAGGCGCTGCTGCGCTGGGACCCGGCCTGGTACGCCGAGCGGGAGCTGGCCGACCGGAGCGAGCTCGGCTTCCCGCCGGCGGCGCGCTGGGCGACGGTGACCGGTGCCGCCGGGGGTGTCGAGGACTTCCTGGCCGTATTCCGGTCGGTGCTCCGGTCGGTGCCGCTGCCGACGCGAGCCCAGGTGCTGGGACCGGTACCGCCGCCTCCCGCTGCCGGAGCCCCCCGCCCCGGCGAGGGGGCCGCTGCCCCGCCAGCCGACGTGCGCGCGCTGATCCGGGTGCCGCTGGCGGAGGCCGCTGCCCTGTCGACGGCGCTGCGCACGGCGCAGGGCTTACGGACGGCGCGCAAGGCGGCGGACCCCGTCCGCATCCGCATCGACCCGATGGAGCTGGGCTGAGTGGACTAGGCATCGCCCACAGCTGCCCGGCGTCCACAGATGTCCGTCCGCGACGGGCGCAGTGCTCGCGACGCAAGACGCGCTTGACAGGTGCTGGCGCTGCCGTGGTCCATGCCGCCCGTGAGGTGCTCATGCCGCCTGCTGGAGTAGGACGCTGACGACGTAGCCGAGATCCATCCTGCTGTCGTAGGCAGTCGGCGGCAGCGTTCCCGCGGAAACGCTGCCGGTCGAGTCGAGCTCGGCTGGATCGCCCCAGGGCTTGGCAGGGTGGTGCAGGACCGCGACGCCGTCGGCAGTGCGCACGTCGAGGCGCCGGTCGGGGCGCAGCGTGAGCTGAAAGCCGAGCTGGTGCACGAGCGTGTGATGCCGGCTGCACAGCAACACTAGGTTCTGCGCGTCGGTGCCGCCGCCCTGGGACCAGTAGACGACGTGGTGCGCCTGCAGCTTCCTGCGTCTCGTGCAGCCCGGGAAGCGGCAGTGTTCGCCGTCGAGGGTGCCGAGCAGCTCCCGGAGCGCCAGGCTGGGCTTGCGACTCGAGTGCCCGAGGTCGAAGGCGGTGAGATCGGCTTTGATCAGCGGCCGGAGCCGGACCGTGCCACCGCTGCCTGGCAACGTCTCCATGACGGACGCGCCCGAGGTGGGCGGCAGCAGCTCGCCGTCCCGCAGCCGCCCCCAGCCGGACAGCGGGTCGATCTGCACGACCAGCCGGGATCGGTTGCCCCTGGCGATCTCTGGGTGTTTCGTGCGCTGGGCGTCCAGCACCGTACGAGCCATCGCCAGCAGCGCCTCACCGTCGGTGGCCTTGACCGGTGCGTCAGGCTCGCAACTCCCGTCGACCGAGCTGGGCGTTCCCGCGGGAACGTTTGGCAAGGCCGCGACGGGTTCCACAACCGGCGGCCCGGCTGAGTCATGAGCCGCGGCCGTGTCCGACGTTCCGGCGGGAACGTCCGCCGGCTCGACGGCGATGTCCTCCGGCTCGACCGCGGTGTCCTCCGGCTCGGCCGAGGTGTTCTCGGGGTCGGTGCCTGCGGCCGGCGCAGCGTCGGCGACGTGCTCCGCGGCCTCGGCTTGCCGCTGCCGGTCCAGCTCGGCGCGCTGGGCCTCGATACCGGCAAGGACGAGCGGGGCGTACTCAGCGGGCGCGTAGATGGTGACGGTGAGGTTGCCGTCGGCGTCGTACCGGTGCCGCGTCCGCAGCTGGTAGGCGGCCCGTTCCGGATCGGCGGCGACCTCCTCGACCCTTTGGGTCCGACGAATGCCACGCACGATCCGCTCCAGCTGCCCCGCGCTGGTGTGCCTGGCCACCTCGGGCCAGTCGACGCCGTCGTCAACAGTCGCGACCCTGGTGACGGCCCGCACCTGCGACCAGGACATCCGCCCCGAGGTGAAAGCCGCGTGGATGGCCGGCAGCTCCGCGAGCCGGCCGGCGACCCGCACCCACTCGCGCGCGGTGCCAGGTGCGAGGCCGATGCGCCAGGAGAGCCAGTGCGCGCACGACAGCATCCCCGGACCGGCCCACCCCTCGCGCCGGTCGAACTCTGCGATCAGCTCCAGCAGCCGAGCCATCCCGGCCGCCATCCGCCCGGCCCAGGTGCAGATGTCATCCGCAAGGTCGTCGTTGTTCTTGTCCAAGAAGTTCTCCATGTCTGGACGTTACGGAACGGGTACGACAGAAACCGGCGCCCAGAAGGCGCGTGTCAACTTCGGCGGAGCTCTCTGTTCTCCCGCTCAGGAGCATCGCGGTGGTTCCTGCAGCGTGACGGCGCGTCCGTCCAGCTGTACATAGGCCGTGTGCTGAACTCCGAGGAACCGGTAGACGATCCGAACACCAGAGATGGTGGTTGTTGCCCCGGCGTCGCCTGGTTTGCAGTCACGGACGTCGACGCGGAACCCGACTGTGCGCATGGCGTGGCTAGGCATAACGAAGGTGCCCGCCGGCACCAGGGATCGGGAATCTGACTCGTCTGTGGTGACGAACATTTGCGTGCCGCCCGAATGAAGCTTGCTTAGCACCGGCTCGACGCCCTCTACGGTCACCGGGAACGGGCCATCGTTCGTCAGTGTCACTAGGAAGCCGAAGCGGCCGCCGGCTGGGAATGGGCCGACGCGCGCCTCGCTCCCGAAGACGTTGAAGACTGTTCGAGCGGGCTTCCCGAACACGAACTTGGTGGGATCGTCGGTCACGGTACCCGCCGCGAACACCCCACCCCCGTGCGCCAACGGCTGGTATCGCAGCACGTACGTCGCAGCGACCAACGCCAGCACCACGACGCCGACGAGCAGCAGCCTCGTCCATCGCCGCCGTGGGCGGCCGTGACCGGAGGCTGTTCGTGCGCCGTCTGGGTCGCTGTCGCCATGCCGAGAGGGTTCCAGTCTCCTCACCTTGACACAATCCCCGCTGCTGCCGGAGGTCACTCGCAAACAGGCACCGTCGCCGGGCCGACGCCGGGTCCGACCGTGGCGCTTCCTGCCATACATCTGGGCAGTCGAGTATGGTCAGCCAGATGAAGACGACGCTCAATGTCGACGACGAGCTGATGCGACGGGCTCGGTGTGCGGCCGCCGCACGGGGGACCACCTTGACCGTGGTCGTCGAGGATGCGCTGCGCTCTGCCCTGGCCGAGCCGGTTGCTGCGCGACAGACATTCACCCTGCGACTTCCCACCGTGAAGGGCAGCGGTGCCCGGGTGGACCCTGCCGACCGTGCCGCCCTCTACGAGCTTCTCGACGAGCGGACCGCGGGCCCGACGACGTGATCGCTGTCGACACCAACGTGTTGGTCTACGCCCACCGCGAGGACATGGCGCAGCACCCTCGGGGATTGCAGGCTCTCACTGCCCTGGCGGAGGGAGCGCAGCCCTGGGCACTGCCCGTCTTCGTGATCAACGAGTTCCTCCGTGTCGTCACCCATCGGAGGGTCTTCGCAGTCCCGAGTACGCGAAGCCAGGCCACTGCCGCAGTGCAGGCCTTACTGGAAAGCCCGACCGTCCAAATGCTTCGACCTGGTCCGCGCTTCTGGCCACTGCTGACCGACACCCTCGACGATGGTGACGCGAAGGGAGACGTGGTGCTCGATGCGGCGATCGTCGCTGTCTGCCGCGAGCACGGTGCAAACACAGTGCTCACGATGGATCGAGACTTCCGGCGGTTTTCCCAGATCTCCGTCCGCACGCTGTGAGCTGCGATCGGCGACCGATGGTCGCCTAAGTCAACCGAACGGCTGCGGATGCGTACGCCGGAGATTCGCTGGCCAGCGGCTCGACCTGCTCACGGAGCCGTCATCGGACCACCGGAGC
>JBBSMJ010000002.1:0-17760 GCA_038233235.1 Actinomycetes bacterium
CGAGCTCGCGGCGCTGGTGCCAGGCCTCGAGGCGGACGACCCGCACACGCTGGTGGCGCAGGCCGCGGCGGCCCGCAGCAGCGCGACGCTCGACGACTACGACGTGCCCGACCCGTACGGCGCGCCGGCGCAGCGGCACCGCGAGGTGGCGGACGCGATCGCCGCCTGCGTCGACCAGATGGCGCAGGCGCTGCTGCGGGTCGCCGAGCGCGGTTAGCGGCCGGCGCCCCGGGTGGCCGAGCGCCGTTAGCGGCCGCCGCCCCAGGTGGCAGAGCGCAGTCACCTGGCGCTGGTGGCGCGATGGGCCTTGGCGCGGCTCCCCCAGCGCGTCTTGCGCGGCAGCTCGTTGCGGGTCTGCGCCGGGACCTCGGTGCCGTTCGCCGACTTCTTGGGCGGTGCGCTGTCCGGGCCGGCGTCCGGCCCGGTCACCTGCTCGGTGCCCGGCTTCGGACGCGATCCGATCACCGCAGCGGTGGCCGCGGAGTCCGGCCCGTAGCCGTACCCGTAGCCGTACCCGTAGTAGCTGTCGGTGCGGGCGGGGGACATGTTGAGCACCACACCGAGGAGCCGGCCGTTGACGAGCCCGAGCCGTTCGACCGAGCCGCGGACCTGGTCCCGGGTGGTGCGGCCGTGACGCACGACGAGCAGAGCCCCGTCGGACTGCGCGGTCAGCGGCGCAGCGTCGGTCACCGGCAGCAGCGGCGGGGCGTCGACGATGATGACGTCGAAGCGAGCCTTGAGCTTGCCGAGCACGTCGGACATCGCCTGGCTCTGCACAAGCTCGGCCGGGTTGGGCGGGGTGGCGCCGCTGGTGAGCACTGTCAGCCCGTGTTGGCCGTACGGCTGGAGCGCCTCGTCGAGCTCGACCCGGCCGACGAGCACGGTGGTGAGGCCGACGGCGCCCTCCAGGTGCAGGTACTCGGCCACTCTGGGCCGGCGCAGGTCCGCCTCGACGAGCGCGACCCGCTGGCCAGACTGCGCCAGCGTGACGGCGAGGTTGCTCGCGGTCGTGGTCTTGCCGTCGCCCGGCACCGAGCTGGTGATGACAAACACCTTGGCGTCGAGGTCGACGTCGAGGAACTGCAGGTTGGTGCGCAGCACCCGGAAGGCCTCAACCCGCGGCGAGTGGGTGTCGGAGTCGGCGAGGATCGGCTTCTTGGCCGCCTCGGCGTCGTAGGCAATCGCCCCGAGCAGGCTGGCGTCGGTGGCCTCGGCGAGCGTCTCGGGTGAGGTGACGGTGCGGTCGAGGGTCTCGCGCAGGACCGCCAGGCCGACACCGAGCAGCAGGCCCAGCACGAGGGCGAGGCCGATGTTGCGCGCCGGCTGGGGCGAGACCGGGGCGCTGGGCAGCGAGGCCGAGTCGGTGACGGTGAGCTTGATCGGCGCCTCGATCTTGCCCGGCGGGGTCTCCAGCTCGGCTACGTAATCGGCGAGCCGCTCGGCGTACGACTGGGCCAGCGTCTGCGCCCTCTGGGGGTTGGCGTCGGTGACCGTGATGTCGAGGATCACCGTCTCGGGCACCACGGTGGCCGACACCTGGTCGGCCAGCACACCCGGGTCCGTGTCGATGCCGAGGTCGTCGACGACTCGCTGCGCGATGTCCTCGCCGCTGATCAGGTCGGCGTACGACGCCACCCGCTGCTGGCTGAACAAGCCGCCCTGGTACGCCGCGGCGCTGTCCGACTGCGGCGTGGAGACGAACATTCGCGCCGTGCTCGCGTACTGCGGGGTCGCCGTAAACGTGAGCGTCACCGCGGTCGCCACCGTCAGCACCACCGATGCGGTGATGATGCGCCAGCGCCGCCGGATGATCCGGAGGTAGTCCCGCAGGTCCACAGAAGGCCCATTCCATCGAAGTTGACACCTAGTATTGCTGCAATCACGCTACGTGACAGGTATACCTATACCGGAGGCGACACGTCCGCAGACAACCGGTGCGTCCGCGCTTGTCCGATTACGAAGGGTGGCACAGGGTGGATCGGCCCTTCGCCAGGTTGCGCCCGTGGCGCCAAGTGGTGCTGTCCGTGGCCGACGGCAGCGTGTGGGTCGGCGCGGTGGCGCTGTTCGCCGCCGTGCGCCTCGATGTGGCGGCTCAGCCAGTCCCCTGGGTCGATGTGCTCGCGGTAGGTGGCGCCGCGGCCATCCTCCACCTGGCCTTCGGCTGGTTCGTGCGGCTACATCACGGTCGCGCGTCGCTGGGCAGCCTGGAGGAGATGGTCCTGCTCGGAGCGGTCACCGGGACCACCGGCGTGGTCGTGTTCCTCGGCAACGCCCTTCTCAGTCCCCCGCTGGTGCCGCGGTCGATTCCGATCGCGGCGACGGCGGCCGCGCTGACGGTGATGGCCTGGGCGCGTGCGACGTACCGCTGGAGCAAGGAGCGGCCGCTGCCCGCCGGCGCGGACGGTGAGCGGGTGCTCGTCTTCGGCGCCGGTGACGCCGGTCGCCAGCTGGTGCGCTCGATGCTGCGCGACCCACAGGCGCGCTGGCGACCCGTCGGTTTCCTCGACGACGACCCGGTGCTGCGCCACCAGCGCACGCTGGGCGTGCCGGTGCGCGGCACGATCGGTGACCTCGGTCGGGTCGCGGAGCGCACCGACGCCTCGACGCTGGTCATCGCGATCCCCTCGGCGCGCAGCGAGATCCTGCGCGCCATCAGCGAGGAGGCCGCCGCGGCGGGACTGACGGTGAAGGTACTGCCGGGGGTCTCGGAGCTGTTGGACCACCGGGTCGGTATCAGCGACCTGCGCGACATCGACGTCGCCGACCTGCTCGGCCGGCACCAGATCGACACCGACATCGACGCGATCGCCGGCTATCTCACCGGCAAGCGCGTGCTGGTGACCGGCGCTGGCGGCTCCATCGGGTCCGAGCTGTGTCGCCAGATTCATCGCTTTGCACCGGCCGAGCTCATCATGCTCGATCGCGACGAGTCGGCGCTGCACGCGGTCCAGCTCTCGATCGAGGGGCGGGCGCTGCTCGACTCTCCGAACGTGGTGCTCGGCGACATCCGGGACACCGAGTTCGTCACCCGGCTGTTTGAGGACCGGCGCCCGCAGGTGGTCTTCCATGCGGCGGCCTTGAAGCACTTACCGATGCTCGAGCAGTATCCGGGCGAGGCCATCAAGACCAATGTCTGGGGCACGTTGTCGGTACTCGATGCGGCCAAGCAGTCGGGGGTCGAGCGCTTCGTCAACATCTCCACCGACAAGGCAGCCAACCCGTGCAGCGTGCTGGGATACAGCAAGCGGGTGGCGGAGGGGCTCACCGCGGCCACGGCGCGGGAGGCCAGCGGGACGTATCTGAGCGTACGGTTCGGCAACGTTCTCGGGAGCCGGGGCTCGGTGCTCACGGCGTTCTCCGCGCAGATCGCCGCGGGCCGTCCGGTCACCGTGACCGACCCGTCGGTGACCCGGTACTTCATGACGATCGAGGAGGCATGCCAACTTGTGATCCAGGCCGCTGCCATCGGCCGCGACGGCGAGGCGCTCGTCCTCGACATGGGTGAGCCGGTGCGCATCGTCGACGTGGCCGAGCAACTCATCGCGCTGCACGGGGCCGACGTACGGATCGAGTTCACCGGTTTGCGTCGCGGGGAGAAGATGGTCGAGGAGTTGTTCGGCGACGGCGAGCCCGACGACCGACCGGTGCACCACCTCATCTCGCACGTGCCCGTGCCGCCGCTCGCGCCGCTGGAGGCACTTGCGATGGACCCGTGGGCGCCCTTGCCGGACACCAGTGCGACCATGCGGACAATGTGTCGGTCCATGGGCGCCGTGGGTCGCTGGGACATCCCGCGTCCGCGCGAGACGACCAAGTGACTGTCGGGGCGAACACCATCCCTTTGTCCGTACCTGACGTGGGTCAGCTGGAGGTGGACTTCGTTCTGGATGCGCTAGCGTCTGGCTGGGTCGCCCCTTTGGGACCACACGTTGCGGCCTTCGAGGAGGAGGTGGCGGAGCGAGTCGGTGTTGGGCACGCCGTAGCGTTGAGCTCGGGCACGGCAGCACTTCACCTTGCCCTCGTGGCCTGGGGGGTGGGGCCGACCGATGTTGTCGTGATCCCGACAATGACGTTTGCGGCCACCGTGAACGCCGTCCGCTACGTCGGCGCCACCCCGTTTTTCGTCGATGTGCAGGACAACGACGGCACGGTCAACGTCGAGCTTCTGGACCAAGCGCTGCATGACCTGACTCCACAGTCGGACGTGCCGGTGGTCATCCCGGTGGATCTCTTCGGGTGGTGCGCAGACGCCGACCGGGTGGAGACACTGGCCGCTGGCCACGGTGCGCACGTCCTCGTTGACTCCGCCGAGTCGTTCGGGTCTCGGCGGGACGGCTGGACGGCAGGATCTCGCGGGGACGCGGCGATCCTGTCCTTCAACGGCAACAAGGTGATGACGACTTCTGGTGGCGGAATGCTGCTGACCGACGACGCAGACCTCGCACACCAGGCGCGGTACCTGGCCACCCAGGCCCGACAGCCAGTGCGCCATTACGAGCACACCGACGTGGGTTACAACTATCGCCTCTCCAACGTGCTGGCAGCACTAGGGCGGGCTCAGCTGCGTCGCCTCGACGAAATGATCACCAGACGCCGACTGGTGCGCGACCGCTACGCCGAGATTTTCTCCGGGACCCCCGGCGTGCGCATGCTGGGCACCGACGCCCCCGACGCCAACTGCTGGCTCAGCGTGGTCGTCGCCGATCCCGACGCAGCCGGGTGGGCGGTCGAGCAGCTGGCGGAGTACCTCGATGGCGAGCGGATCGAGACCCGACCGGTGTGGAAGCCCATGCACCAGCAGCCTGTCTTCGCCAACTTCCCCACTCTCCTGGACGGGACGGCCGACCGGCTCTTCGAGCGGGGGCTGGTCCTGCCCAGCGGGTCGGCGATGACCACTGCTGACCTGGACCGCCTCGGGGACCGACTGTTGCACTGGCTGGGTCGCGGGTGACGGCGGGACCGGTCTACAAGGTCGGCAAGCGCGTCATGGACGTGGCCTTCAGCGCTGCCCTGCTCGTCGTCACGGCGCCGGCTCAGGCCACCGTGGCTGGCCTCGTCGGATGGCAACTCGGGCCACCGGTGCTCTTTCGCCAACAGCGGCCCGGCCGGTACGGCGCCGTCTTCACGCTCTACAAGTTTCGCACCATGCAGCTCGAGACACCCGGGGCCGCGGTCGATGACGCCCATCGGATGACCTCGCTGGGAGCGGTCCTTCGCCGGACCAGCCTGGACGAGCTGCCGACCCTGTGGAACGTGCTCAAGGGTGACATGAGCCTCGTCGGTCCGCGACCCTTGCTGGTGGAGTACCTCCCCCGGTACGACGAGATCCAGGCCAGGCGGCACGAGGTCCGCCCGGGGGTCACCGGCCTGGCCCAGGTGAGTGGTCGGAACGCCTTGACATGGGAGGAGAGGTTTGTCCTCGACGTGCACTACGTCGACCACAAGTCACTACGGCTGGATCTCGCGATCTTGGCAAGGACCGTCGCAGAGGTCATTCGTCGGCGAGGCGTGGCGGCCATCGGTCACGTCACCATGCCCGCCTTCATCGGCACCTCTGGGCTCGATCCGACATGACGGCTCTCGTGGTCATCGGTGCTGGCGGGTTCGGCCGCGAGACGCTGGACGTATGTGAGGCAGTCCAGGCGTGTCGAGACGAGTCCCTCCGAGTAGTGGGTGTCGTCGACGACGACCCAAGGCGGCAAGACCTCGAAAGACTCGAGCGGCGCGGCTATTCGTTCCTTGGCACTGTGGCGGACTGGCTTCGGACGGGAGACACCTCGGTCTCGTACGTTATCGGAATCGGAAACCCGAGAACACGCTCTCGTGTCGCCGCACGACTGGCGAGTCGCGAGCCGGCCGAGCCGCTGGTGCACCCGCTGACGAGTCTGGGGTCGGAGGTCTCGCTGGGCCGAGGTTGTGTCCTGTGCGCCGGGGTGAGCATCACCACCAACGTCACGGTCGGTGACCACGTACACATGAACCCCGCCGTGACTGTGGGGCACGACGCCGTCATCGGGGACAGCGTCTCACTCAATCCACAAGCGGCGATCTCCGGATCAGTCGTGATCGAGCCAGAAGCCCTGGTCGGAGCCAAGGCCGTCGTGCTGCGGTCCCTACGCGTCGGGGCCGGGTCGCTGGTGGGTGCAGCGGCGTGCGTGACCAGAGACGTCGCCCCCGGCTCCACGGTCGTGGGTCTCCCGGCCCGGCCGGTGCTGCGTGGCTGAGACATGCCCGGGTCCGGTTCTGATCGAGACCACCGATGTCAGCATCCGCTCCCACGTCGAGGACCACTTGCGTGTCCTTGCCGACCGAGGCTGGCGTCCGACCTTCGTCTGCGCCGACACAGGGCTCGTGGCGGACATCGTGCGGCTCACCGGCGCACGCCCGTACGTACTGTCGATGGCCCGCGACCCCGCTCCGTGGCGTGACCTTTGCGCCATGTTGCGGCTTATCGCTCTGCTCCGCCGACTCAGACCGACGCTCGTGGTGTACGGAACACCCAAGGCCAGCCTGCTGGGAGCAATGGCCGCCGCCGCCTGCCGGGTCCCCCGCCGGGTGTACGTCCTCCACGGTCTACGCTCGGAGACCTTGCGGGGGGCCGGGAAGTTCGTGCAGCTCGTGCTCGAGCGGCTCGTGCTGGGCTTGTCTCACGAGGTGGTCGCCGTGAGTCCGAGTCTCGTCCGCACCGCCGCACGGCACGGGCTCCCGGTTGGGGCGGCACGGGTGCTGGGTGCCGGCTCGGTCAACGGTGTCGACACGCGGCGGTTCCGTCCACATACGGAGTGGCCGCAGGCGACCGCTGCCGATGAAGTGGTCATCGGGTTCGTGGGGAGGTTGCACCGGGACAAGGGGACGCTGGACCTTCTGGCGGCATTCGCGGCCGCCCGCGCCTGCGATGCTCGCCTGCGGTTGCATCTAGTCGGTGACTGGGAGCTCGGCGAGGACGATGCGGCCATCGTGCAGCGGGCCGTAGCGACGTCGGACGGCGCCATCCGCGCGTCAGGAAGCACCGAAAACGTGGCGGCAGCATTGGCCTCCTTCGATATCGTGACGTTGCCGACCTACCGCGAGGGCTTGCCGACCGTGCTGCTCGAAGCAGCCGCGATGGGTCTGCCGGTCGTCGCTACCCGAGCCACCGGCGTCGTCGATGTGATCCCGGCGGACGACCTGGGGTGGTTGTGCGACGTTGGCGACGTCGCCGGGTTGACGGAGCAGTTGCTGGCCTGTGCCCGTGACTCGCACAGGGAAGAACGCGCTGCTCGGCTGCGTGAGCGGGTCCTGGCGGACTTCAGCCGCCCAGTGGTGACGAAGCGCTGGGTCGAGGAGTACGAGCGACACTTGTCCACTTTGACCAGCTCGCCTCAGGTCGAGGGGCGGTCGGCCGGGCGTGCCTCCCCGGAGCGCTCGTAACCCAGCCTGCCCGCCGGGCGGGCGACGACGTCCCAGACGTCATTCCGCCATTCCTCCGGCCAGGACCGCCAGCCTCCGGTCGAGCGGCGGAACCCTGACGTCCCAGCCACGCGCCCGGCCTCCCGGCCAAGACCGTGTCGGTGCTTGTGGTAGTCGAGCACCTCGGCACTCCACGGCAGCCCGAAGTGTGTCAGCACCGCCCGTAGGACCTCGGCGGGGCGAGCACAGAGCTCTTCGTACCGGATCGTGAGGCACGACGAGGACGCGACGTCGGCATGGTCGGAGAGCTTGCGCGTCACGTCGGCCCAATAGGAGCTGGCCGCACGGACGACTCGCCGCCTGTCCGCACGGTCTAGGGACGCCGCCTGCGCGGGCAGACCGAGGGCCGGGTGGGCAAACGCGCCTCCACGGGTGAACGAGTGCACCTGGTCCAGAGGATGGCGGTGCAGCACCACAGTACGAGCGTCCGGGAACAGTCTCTGCAGGCGCGCGGGTTCCTCTGCATACCTCGGCGACTTGTCGACCCATTGCGGCTTCTCGGCGGCGGCGGCGTGCGCGTCGAGAAAGGAGCGGCCGAATGCTGCCAGGCGGCGGCGGACATCCTCAGCTGCCCAACCCAGATCGGCCAAGCCAGCCATGCTGGCCGGGTCGTCGAGGAGATCCGCGCAGTGGGCGAGGTAGTCGGTCTCGGGCGGGCACACGAGGTGCGGGTGAGAGTCCAGGCAGTAGCGCAGCAATGTCGTGCCGGAACGGTACGGCGACAGTACGAAACGAGGCGGGCCATCCGGGGACGTTCCGGCGTCAGCCGCGACGAGCCGTACTGATGTGCGACCTCGGACCAGTTCGGCATAGAGCCGGCGACCAAGCTCACGACCCCGACCCCTACGCACGGCTCCCTGCCATGCCACCGGCGAAGGATCGGTCACCGCCGGTGGCCAATGCCCATAAAATGCCCACTTGCACGGCCACCACGAGAGAGAAGAAGCCCTCGTAGAAGTTGAGACTGGTCAGAGTCCCAACCAGGCCGGTCACTGCGACGAGACGCCGCTGGCGGTGCTCTGGGTGGAGATCGGCATGCCGGAGCTGGTGCAGTACGAGGCGCGCCGGGCCGGCGTAGAGCAGGTACAGCGACGCCATGCCGGCGAACACCCCCAAGAAGAGCAAGGAGGCGACGATGTTGTTGTGTATCCCGGTCTCTTCGCCCTGCAAGGAGGAGTAGTACATGCTCCAGTCGGAGTGCTCGAAGCCGAGGAGGAACCGCGAGGGGTCGGAGCGAATCAGTACCAGTGCGTCGTCGACCAAAGTGAACCGCCCGAAGACGTTCACCTCGAATACGCCTTCCCCGATCAAGGCCTGCCCCACGGCGGTGGAGCCCACCACCGGCAGGACCAGCCGGACGAAGAATGTCGCGAGTCCGGCCACCAGCAGCGCCGCTCCGACCAGCACGTAACGACGTCGCCTCGTTGCCAAGAACCAGACCGCCACGGTCGCGACGACCGCCAACAGCATGTTGCGCGATTGGCCGACGACCACGAGCACGAGCACGGCGGCTGACAACAGGTTTCGGAAGCGCGGAGTGAGTTGGCTCCAGTACCCGAGCAGGTAACTGGTCGCCAGAGCGGCGATGATTCCCTGTTCGCCGTAGCTTCGCGGGACGCCGGTGGACTTGAACAGCGGCACCGTGATGCCCAATGTGCGCCCCGGTCGCGCCGCTTCGAGAAAGGTGACGCCGGTCACGCCGATGAAGAGGACGAGTGCGCTGAGCACTATGACGCCGTAGGACAGCGCCCGCCAAAGGCTCTCCGGCCCCGTGGTGGCCGCGAAGTAGCACAGCGCGATGACGACGAACACCATCAGGAATCGGGACACCACGTACTGGTATTCGTCGACCGAGCCGGAGCCCAGCACCCTGGTGCCGTACACGGCCGTGACCAGCAAGAGCATCAGCCCCGACACCGGCAACCATCCTCTACCGGAACGGTGCCGATGCGCCGCGTAGTGCCACAGCGAAGCGAACACGATGGTCGTGGCAAGCAACGGAGCCGCAAAGCGAAGCGGGCCGATGACCGTGGGACGGGGGACCAGCGCCATGAGCAGGACTCCGGTCATGGCCACCTTGACCATGAAGTCCTCAGAGGCTGGCCGGAGGGACGGGAGTAGCCCCCGCTCGGTGGTGGAGACAGTCATGCTCGTCGGCTCATGCGGCGGGCCACCAGATGGTCCCAGGCGGCTCGTCGCTGTGTCCTGTACTGCCACGCTCGCCTCGCAAAGTAGCCGAGTTGCAAGTAAACACTTCGGGCTCGTTGGGCCCACATGATGACCCGACGTCGGGGTGACGTCGGAGGGATGCCGTAACCGAAACACCAGGCCAACGGACGCGTGATCTCCTCGACCGTCACTGTTGCGGCGGTGCCTAGTTCGCGACGCCACGCATCAGCCCGATCGCGCAACCCGGTCTTGTCGACGTGGGGATGCAGCCCGCGCTCCGGGGCCGCGACCTGCAGCACGTTCGACTCCTCGGCCTGACCACGGGCACCGAGTAGGTCGACCAGGCCGGCCAAGGTCGCCTCGGAGTCGAGGACCAGGTCCTCATAGGTCACGACCTCGAACCGTGTGTCGACGTCGGACCGCCTGGCTCGATCCAGTGTCCGCCGCTGGGCGGCCCGCCGCCGGGCGCAGAAGGCGACGTCGCTGCGGCCCATGTCTTCGCCAGGGACGTACGCCCTCGCGGTGTGTAGTTGCGAGCTCACGGCGCCCCTCTGGTCGCGCACGATGGCGAGGACTCCTCGCAGTCGAGGGCCGAGCGCAGCGGCGAGCCAGTCGGCATGCGCCGCGACCGCACCGAACTGCACGAGTACGACGTCCGGGAGATACCCGGTGCGGCCGACCATCGGTGCCACGAGGGCGTCTAACGCTGCCACGCAGCTTTTCGCCTCCTCGGCCGGGCGGGTAACGCTGTGCTGAATGAGTTGGTGCAGTTGCGTGTCGTTGGCGTGCTGGCCGTCCTGGGCGACCAGACGGTTCAAGGCTGACACTGGGATCGTGTCACCTGTCCGTCGTGCCTTGGTGGTGAGCAGCTCGATGGTCCGAAATTCAGGCAGGACCAGCGTCGCCGGGAACTGATTGCTGATCTCATGGCACAAGAAGGTCGAGCCGGATCGGCCACTCAACCCCAGGAAGACGTACTGCCAGGCCGAATCCAGCGAGGGGGATCTCATCCGGGGGCTTGGCTCGGTGCGGGTACCAGCGGCGGTCTCAACGGGCATGGTTGCTCTCCCGCCGCGTCAGCCGGTGCAGGACTCGGAACAGTCCCAGAGTCCGCACGCATTCGCCCACTGCCCAGCCGAGGGCGGCTCCAGGAAGTCCTAGTGGCCCGGCGAGCAGGTACGCGGACCCGGCGACGACAACCAGCGTCAGCGCCATCACCCGGAGTTGGTCTAGGTGCGAGCGCGTCGCAACGAGACCCATCGTGACCGGCATGCCGGCAAGCAGGGCCGTTCCGGCGACCCCCACGGCGCCCAACAGGGCTCGGCTCGGTCGCAGCTCAGGACCGAAGACCCAGCCCAGCAGGGCGGGGCCGACGGCGAGCAAGACGATCGTGAGGCTGAGCCCCACGAGCGCGGAACGCGCGGCCACCTGCACACAGGCCGCCCGCACCGCCAGCAGGTCACCAGCCGCAACTGCTTCACGAAGGAGCGGCGACATGGCTTGGACGGATGCGCGGACCACCAGGGTGCCGAGCCGGACGACGTATGCCGCCACGGCGAACGTGCCCAGTGCCGCAAGACCCACTCGGCTCTCCACGAGGAGTCGCACCACGCTCTGGTTGACCGAGACCAGTAGGGTCGCCAGGCCGAGAGGTAGGAGGTTGCGGACGAGGACGAGGTTACCGGCGAACGCCCACGACGTCCCTTTTACCCGGTGCGAGAGAAGTTCACGCGCGTCGGCGAGGGCAAAAGCTACCCACACCACGGTCATGGCCCACACCGCCGTGAGGAAGGTGCTCGTCAGGAGCCCTACGGTGAGGGCGGACACTCCTACCACTCCACGCAGACTCATCGAGAGAGCCAGCGCAGTGACGCGTCCCGCCCCTTGCAGGTATCCGTACGCCAGGAAGCTGACCGACTGAGCTGCCTGTCCGACGCTGACTGCCCCGGCGACTGCTGCCAGACCAGCAACGTCCCATCCGATAGCGAGCAACAGCACGATGACGAAAGCCACAGAAGCGCCGACGAGCGTGATGCCCAGGTAACGCATTGACACCGCCGAGTCATTCACGTCGGTCGCAACGACGTCCTGGAGCCGAAACTGGGCGAAGAGAAAGATAGGTGAGGCCAGGGCAAGTGCCAGCGTATAGAGACCCACGGCACTGCCGCCTTCGAGCCGGGCGACCGCCACGAGAACCAGTCCCTGGCTGGCCGTGAAAACGACTTGGCCTGCCGTCAACGCCGCCGTCCGCGTCCGGGCACTCACGGCACGACTCATCGACTCCCGTCCGTCCGCCCATCGCCCGAGCGACTCGCTACTCAAACGACTCACCTGATCACGGTATGCTACCGGCTGTGCTGTATCGGTGGGTACCCACGCGCAGCAGCCATCCGCATCCGCCGTGCCTTCCGGTCGACGGACGTCCGTTGAGTGACCCATGGCCGACACCTGTGGTGTCGTCTCCCCAACACTTGAATGTGAGGATCTGACGTGAGCCACACGGCGACGTCTCCGGAGGAAGATGGGCTGCTGAAGTCGCTGGGCGGGGTGCCCGAGCCGCCGCGCCCGAGCTTCATCAGACGGCACCGGGTGCTGACGGCACTGCTGGGCCTGCTTCTGGTCGTCGCTCTGGTGATCGGTGGCTTCGCCTGGTACCTGAACGACAAGCTGTCCGACATCGCCCGCTTCCACCCTGGCCTGCCGGAGGTGGGGCGCCCGCCGGCCGTACCGGGCGCCGACGACTCCCTCACCGTGCTGCTGGCCGGCGTCGACGCCCGCCCCGGGACCGACGTGCCAGCGGCACTGACAGCCGGGATGTGGGAGCCTGGCGTGGCCCGTTCGGACACCATCATGGTGCTGCACATCGCGGCCGACCGGTCCACGGCGTATCTGGTGTCGATTCCACGCGACTCCCATGTGCGTCTGTACGACGGTGACGGCGACGCGACCGACAAGAACAAGATCAACGCCGCGCTGTCCCGCTACGGACCCGACGGCTACCTCTCCACGGTCGAGCACCTGACCGATCTGCGCATGGACCACGTCGCGATCATCGACTGGGACGGCTTCCGGGCCATTACCGACGCGCTCGATGGGGTCCGCATGACCATTCCCGACGGTACGCGCAACCTCGAGGCCGGGCGGCAGACACTCGACGGGGAGGAGGCGCTCACCTACGTGCGCGAACGCTACTCCCTGGCCAACGGGGACTTCGGCCGCATCAACCGCCAGCAGAACTTCCTGCGGGCTCTGACCACGCAGACCATCGAGGAGGGCAAGTCGGCCAATGTCATCGGGCTGACCAAGGTGGTCGACGCGATCACGTCCAACCTCACGGTCGATGCGGGCTGGTCCAACGGCGACATCCGCTCGCTGGCCCTGTCACTGCGTCACGTACGACCCGACGACATCGAGTACCTCACCGTCCCGATCGCCGACCAGCCGTACCGTTCCGTGCCCGGCGTCGGTGATGTGGTGCTGCTGGACAAGAAGCAGATGCGCGAGCTCTTCGACGCGATGGCCGAGGACCAGATGGCGAAGTATGTCGACACACACCGAGCCGAGCTGCTCCCCGAGCCGAGCGTCATCCGCTGACGGTCGCACAACGGATCAGGTCGATCACTCCGACGGCCGGTCAGTCACGACGGCTGCCCCATGGGCGGCGAACGGCGCGGAGTACACGGGATCGACGACGTTCCCGGACGCATAGACCTGCCCGAGGTTGGCGACGGCACCCGTCAACTCGACTCCGGCCATGGCGGTCGGCTCCGGTTGGCTGTTGTCTATCCCGTTGCCGGTGATCCCGAGCCGCTCGATGTCGTAAGCGGCCGCGACGAACGCGTAGATGCCGGTGGCGAAACCGTCGATCTCGTTGTTCGCGATCAGCACCAACTCCATGTCTGCTGTGGCGCCGAGAACTTCGACACCTCGGCTCCCGTTCTCGCCCCGGATGACATTGCCGATGCACGTCGTCGGACCGCACGATCTCAGGCTGATGCCCACGGCTCGGAGTCCGGTCGTACGGATCCGATTGTCCCTGATGGTCCAGTCGACGGGCCGGCGGTTACTGCTCAAGGCGAGGGCCACGCCAACCCCGTCCGCAGCGGCGTAGATGCGGTTGCGGGCCAGCAGCACGTTACTACTGGAGAAGAAGGCGTGGACGCCATCGAGGCTGGTACCTCGAGCGTCGATGACGTTCCCGGTGATCTTGGCGTTGCCGGTGTTGACCACCCACAGGCTTCCCACGAGGTGATTGTCGAGCACCTGCCATCCCACGTTCTGGGCGGCCGGGTTACCTGACATAGTGACCGCGTAGTTGTCTCCCGTCTCGAGGTAGTTGTCAATGATGCGGACATCGTCGTTGTGCGAGCCTCGTTCAGGTTCGGAGTCGATGGGCTGGACGCCGGTCACGATGTGGTTGTGTGCGATCAGCACGTCGCGGACCGAGGGACCTCCGGTGCCGTACAAGGTGATGCCGTTGCGGGCGACACTCTCGACACGGCATGCGGTGACGACCACATTGGACAGCCCCTCCGTACCGGCGCTGAGCATGATGGCACCGACCGCGGAGTTGCGTACCACCACGTCGTGAATACGCACCCCGGAACACCCGCTGACGAAGATGCCGTGAGAGGCACCCCCTACGACGGCGTTGTTCATGTCGATGGTGATCCCGGTGATGGTTATGTCGTCGCCGAGGACACCGACCGCGCGAACCGAGTCGCGCTGTCCGGCCTTGAGCTTGAGGGTTCCGGGACCACGAATCTTCGAGCCCGCTGGCAGGTTGAGGCACAGGAATGAGTCCTCCTCCTCGTCTACGAGGAAGGTTCCCGCCGGCAGGTAGAGCCATGCCCCCTGGGCGACAGCAGCGGCGGCAGCAGAGCGGAGCGCGGCTGAGTCGACAGTCACGCCGTCACCGACGGCACCGTAAGCGGCATCGGTCGGCCTGACGTCGTGCGGATCGTCGTCGCCGGGGCTGGTGGGTGCCGATTCACCGCGTGGTAGGCGGCCGCTGCCCGCCCACCGGCCGGCCAGAGCCAGCACCCCGGCGACTCCGACGGCACCTGCCGCGAGCCTCAGCACCCTGCGCCGGCCGAGGCCGGAAGCATCAGGGTGAGGGACGGGATCGAGCATGTGGCGAAATACCCAGAGACTGGCGCCACCTCCCACCAACACAGGCAACGCATGCAGCGGCATCGCCGCTGGACGGCTCGCCACAGCGGCTACGGCCGCCGCGGTGAGCAAAACGAGGACCAGTGAGCCGGCTGTGCGGCGCGGCACTGCGAGTACGCCAGTGAGCGCCGACACCGCCATCAGGCCCAGGGCGCCGACGGCGACGAGCAGCGGCGTCTCTCGACTCATGACAGCCGTCCACCCCTCTGGGACTGCACCTCTGGTGACCTCGACGAAGGCCTCCGCGACCGCGAGCGCCGGTGACGTTCCAGTTCTGGGCAGCCAGGCCATGATTTCGGCAACCCCGAGACCCACAATTGCGGCGACGCTCCCCGCCAACGCACCCCAGCGTCGGCCGGGAGAGCTGTCGATGGCGTCGACCGTCATGGCTCGATGTTGACACGAGGTAGGCGCCTCGACAGCGTGAACTCGCAGTCCGGCGCGCCAGGCCCGCTCGTCAAGGGTGTCGGTCCGATCACTTGCGATGGGTTCCCGCAGGCGCCAGACGTGCCCGGTCGGTCCGGTCCGGCGCTGAGCGGGAAGCCGTCGGTGAGGGCCTTGCGACGTACTCCTTGCCCTCCCATACGGCCTTGGCGAGGCTGCCGCCGTGGGCAAAGGTCAGCCGCGATCGTGGCGGAGAACGTCTCGGGGCCGACGTGCGGCGCCGCTAGGGACCGGACGGCTACCGCTCCACCGTCGAGCACCTCACCGGCGTACGCATGGACCACGTCGGGGTCGTCGACTGGGACGGGTTCCGGGCCATCACCAACGCACTCGGCGGGGTCCGCTTGAACATCCCTGTCAACACTCGCAACCTCGACCCGGGCCCACAGACCCTCGACGGTGAGCAGGCGCTCGGCTACGTGCGCGAACGCTACTCATTGGCCAACGGCGACCTCGGCCGGATCGAGCGGCAGCAGAACTTCCTGCGGGCGCTAGCCCGGCAGACCATCGAGGAGGGCACGTCGGCCAACGTGGTCGCCCTGACCAACGTGGTCGACGCGCTCACCAGCAACCTCACCGTGGACGCCGGCTGGACCAACGGCGACATCCGGTCCCTGGCGGTGTCGTTGCGAGGGGTGCGACCCGACGACATCGAGTACCTCATCGTCCCGATCGCGGACCAGCCATACCGGTCGGTGCGGGGCGTCGGTGACGTGGTGCTGCTGGACAAGAAGGAGAACGGCCGGCTGTTCGACGCGATGGCCGAGGACCAGATGGCGCAGTACGTGGACACCCATCGCGCCGAGCTGTTGCCCGACCCGAGCGTGATCGGCTGAGAGCGTGGCGGCCCGTAACGGCACCTCCCGTCCCGCCTGTCCACCTACTCGACCGGGAAGGTCGTCCCGTCTGCGGCGATGCTGCTGCGCATGGAGCGAGTGGCGAAGTCGGCGCGGCGTACGCGGGTCGGCCGGGCGGAGCCGGCGGCGAGCCCGGCCCGTAGGCAGGAGACGGGCCTCCCTACACGCGCGGCTGTTCTCCTACCTCGACACGCAGCTGCTGCGGCTCGGAGGTCCCAACTTCAGCCAGATCCCGATCAACCGGCCGCACGCGCCGGTCAACGACATGTTCCGCGACGGCTACCACCAGGCCGCCGACCACGCCGGCGTCGCACCGTACCGACCCAACAGTCTCGACGGTGGCTGCCCTTTTACCGTCGGAGCAGACGTCGGGGCGTACGTCGAGGTGCCTCAGCGGGTGCCCGAGTCGGCCCGGGAGCGCACGTCACCCGTCTCGTTCGAGGACCACTTCACCCAGGCGCGCCTGTTCTGGTCGAGTCTGACGCCGGTGGAGAAGGAGCACACGATCCGCGCCTACACCTTCGAGCTCGGCAAGTGCTACGAACGGGTGGTCAAGGAGCGCCAACTGCAGGCGCTGGCCAACATCGACCCCGTGCTGTGCGAGCAGGTGGCCAACGGCCTGGGGTTGCCGGTGCCCGAGGCGACCCAGCCACTGGCGGACGTGTCACCGAGCCTCGCCCTCTCGCAGCTGGGACGGACCTGGCCGGTGGACGGCAGGCTCGTCGGCATCGTCGTGGACCCGGCGGGTGCGGCCGACGGCGTGCGCGAGGCCAGGCAACGAATCCTCGCCGCCGGCATGGTTCCGCTGCTGGTCGGACCCGACGGCGGCATGCTCGACGACGACCTGCCGCTGCAGCGCTCGTTCCTCACCGCGAAGTCGGTCGAGTTCGACGCGCTCCTGCTGGCCGGCAGCCCGGCTCCCGCGCCCGACGCCCTGGTCAGTCGCGACGCGCAGGCCGGCGAAGCCTCGGCTGCGGCCCTGCAGGTCGACCCGCGGGTCGTCCTCATGGTCGCCGAGGCCTTCCGGCACGCGAAGGCCATCGGTGGCTGGGGCAGCGCCGAGCTGGCCCTGGAGGCAGCCGGGGTCGACTCCGCCGACCTCGGGATCGTGGTCGCGCAGGAGCCTGGAGAGGTGATCGACCAGGTCATCGAGCTGCTGGGGCAGCACCGGGTGTGGGACCGGTTCGAGGTCTCCGTGACCTGACGGTCTCACGGCGCAGAGCACTCGCGGTTGTCCGTCCACAACATCGGATCAGGGTCTGTCGAACTGTCGGTACGAGGCGCTAGATTCGTACACGTGTTCGACGTTGACCTTGGGTACGTGCCGTCGGCCGGTGCTGACCCGGCCGGCGCCGGCGTGCCGGTCGACCCCGAGGTGCTGCTCAGCGAGATCGAGCGCCTCGACGCACAGGTGGCGGCCATGCAGGGCCGTACGGTGCGGCTGGTGCACGCGTTCGTACAGGCTCGACGGCGTGCCGACCTGGAGTTGCCCGGTGTGTCGAAGGAGCAGGCCGGGCGGGTGGCCGTTCGTGAGCTGGCCGCCGCCCGCACGCTGTCGCCTCGCACGGAGGAGTACGAGACGCACGACGCAGAGCGGCTGGTGACCGAGTTTCCGCGTCTGCTCGCATCCGTCGAGCGCGGCGACACCCGCCTGTCGGCCGCCCGTGCC
>JBBSMJ010000003.1:0-14098 GCA_038233235.1 Actinomycetes bacterium
AAGATCGTTGGGCATGTCACCGAACGCGAGCACGTCCGCCGCGGACAACCCCCGCTCGGCGCACAGCTCGGCCAACGTGGTCGCCTTGCTCACCCCGCTGGCGCTGACCTCCACCAGCCCGTCGCGGCTGTTGGAGTGGGTGACCTCGACGGTGTCGCCGAGCACCTCGCGCGCAGTGCGCAGCATCGCGTCGGCGCCGAGCCCCTCGATGCGCAGCAACAGCTTGGTGGGTGGCCCGTCGAGCAAGTCCTCGACTGCGGCGATGCGTACGTCGTCCCCGTCGTACCACTGCGGGTGGTACGACGGCTCGTGCCCGAACCCGCCCTCGTGCTCGACGGCGAAACCGACGCCGGGCAACGCGTCGCGCAGCAGGCGCACCGCGGTCAGCGCCGCGTCGACCGCGAGCGGGTACGACGCCACGACCTGCTCCGTGTGCACGTCGTAGACGACGGCGCCGTTCGCACACACCGCCACCCCGTGGTGCCCGGTGGCCTCCGCGACCTCGTGCATCCAGCGCGGCGGCCGCCCGGTGACGAACACCAGCGGGACGCCGGCCTCCTCGACTGCGGCAAGCGCGGCCACCGTGCGCCGCGAGATAGTGCCGTCGCTGCGCAGCAGCGTGCCGTCGAGGTCGGTGGCCACCAACCCGGGCCGTTGACGGTCGCCGCGCGTCACCGGGCGACCGGCTCCAGCACCTCACGGCCTCCGACGTACGGCTGCAGGGCGGTAGGGATCCGCACCGACCCGTCGGCGCGCTGGTGGTTCTCCAGAATCGCGACCGCCCACCGCGTGGTGGCCAGCGTGCCGTTGAGCGTCGCCACCGGGCGGACGCCGTCGGTGTCGCGCAGCCGGATCCGTAGCCGGCGGGCCTGGAAGTCGGTGCAGTTGGACGTCGACGTGAGCTCGCGGTAGCGGCCCTGCGTTGGTACCCACGCCTCGCAGTCGAACTTGCGCGCCGCCGACAACCCCAAGTCGCCGGCCGCGATATCGATAATTCGGTAGGGCAGCTCGACCTTGGCGAGCATGTCCCGCTCCCAGCCGAGCAGCCGGTGGTGTTCCTGCGCGGCGTCCTCCGGACGGCAAAAGGAGAACATCTCGACCTTGTCGAACTGGTGCACCCGGATGATGCCCCGGGTGTCCTTGCCGTACGACCCTGCCTCCCGGCGGAAGCAGGTCGACCAGCCCGCGTAGCGCAGCGGCAACTGCGCAGCGTCGAGCACCTCGTCCATGTGGTACGCCGCCAGCGGCACCTCCGACGTGCCGACGAGGTAGGACTCCTCACCTTCGATCCGGTAGACGTCCTGCGCGGCCTGACCGAGGAAACCGGTGCCCTCCATGGCGTCCGGCTTGACCAGTACCGGCGGGATCATCGGGGTGAACCCGGCTGCTAGCGCCTGCGCCATCGCCAGGTTGAGCAAGCCCAGCTGCAGCTGCGCGCCCACTCCGGTGAGGAAGTAGAACCGCGCGCCCGACACCTTGACGCCACGCTCGACGTCGATGGCACCCAACAGTTCGCCGAGTTCGACGTGGTCGCGCGGGGTGAAGTCGAACGACGGCGGTGACCCCACCTCCTCGAGCACCGTGTAGTCGTCCTCGCCGCCGGGCGGGACCCCGTCCACGACGACGTTGGGCAGCGTGAGCAGCAGCCGGTGCAGCTCCTCGTCGGCGCCCGACTGGTCGACCGCTGCCTCCTTGACCTCGGCGGCCAACGTGCGCGCCTTGTCGAGCAGGGCGGTCCGCTCGGCACCCTGCGCACGGCTCACCGCGCGGCCGATCGTCTTCTGCTCAGCGCGGGCGGAGTCGAAGCGCGACACCGCAGCGCGGCGGCGGCTATCCGCGTCGAGTACGGCGTCGACCACCGCGGGGTCCTCGCCACGGGCCCGCTGAGACGCCCGGACCCGGTCGGGGTCTTCGCGGAGCAGTCGAAGGTCAAGCATGTGAGCGAGGGTAGCGACGTGCGACGCTGTCGGCGTACGCCATATCCGTCGCGCAACCGCTTGCGCACAACCGGAGGACGCCATGCGCAGCTCACTGTTCGGGGAGAACCTGGAGACCGCTTCGCCCGAGCGGATGACCCTGCAGAACCCGCGGATGCTCAAGGTGGCGCTCGATGGGGAACTGCTCGCCCGACAGGGGTCGATGGTCGCCTATCAGGGACAGGTCGACTTCCAGTTCCAGGGCGGTGGGGTCGGGCGGTTCCTAAAAAAGGCGCTCACCGGTGAGGGCGTCCCGCTGATGAAGTGTGTCGGGCGCGGCGACGTGTTCCTCGCCAACAATGCCGAGGAGATCCACCTCATCGACCTCGACGGCGACTCGGTGACCGTCAACGGCCGCAACGTGCTCGCGTTCGAGCCGGGGCTGGAGTGGGACATCCGCCGCGTCGAGGGCGCGTCGATGTTTTCCGGCGGGCTGTTCAACACGGTGTTCACCGGGAGTGGGCGGTTAGCCGTCTCCGCGCACGGCACGCCCGTTGTGCTGTCCGTCGACGCCCCGACGTACGCCGACATGCAGGCCGCGATCGCCTGGTCGACGTCGCTGCAGACCTCCGTCAGGCGTACCGCGGGTGCGGGCGCGCTCATCGGGCGAGGCAGCGGCGAGGCGTTCCAGCTCGGCTTCGCCGGGCAGGGCTTCGTGATCGTCCAGGCCAGTGAGGGGCCGACCGTGCCGCCGCACAGCCACGGGAGCAGCTAACCGGTGGCAGAGCCGGAGCCGGCCGCGGGCAGCCTGGCACGCGACCACCTGGCCAACGAGCGCACGCTGCTCGCCTGGCTGCGCACGTCGGCGAACGTGATGATCCTCGGGCTGGCGATCGCCCAGTTCCTCGCCCGGGATTCGGTCCGCGGGTTGGTCGCCGGCCTGCTGCTGATCGGTGTGGGCGCGCTCGGCGTCTTCTATGGGACACGGCGCTATCACCGGGTCAACCGCGACATCGCTGGCGGACGAGTCGACCTCGCCGGTAGCGCCCGCGGTCCGGTCGTTGCCAGCGTGGTGCTGGTCGTCACGGTGGGCGTCGCGCTAGTCCTGCTCGTCGCATGAGACCCCGCCGACGCGCCGACGTACGCCTCGGGGCGCGGCTGGGATTGGCCGCCGCTGCGCTGCTGCTGGTCGCCGTACCGTTCGGCGTCCTCACCGTGCTGGTGCGCAGCCGCTGGGAGCCGCTGCGTGACCTCGATGTCACGGTCATCCAACGCGTCCATGACGGAGTGGCCGGCGAGCCGTGGGCCGCCACCACCCTCCGAATGGTGTCCACCGTGTTCGACCCGTGGACCTTCCGCGCCGGTGCGGTTGTCGCTGGCGTCTGGCTGTGGCGGCGGGGCTCACGGCGGCTGGGCGGTTGGACCGCGTTCACCGTGCTCAGCGGTGGGCTGCTGGTGGCGGCTCTCAAGGCGGTGATCGGTCGCGCGCGGCCGATGCTCGACGACCCGGTGGCTACCGCGGCCGGGCTCTCCTTCCCGTCCGGGCATGCGTTCGGGGTCATCGTCGGCTGCGGGGTGACGCTGCTGCTGGCGACGCCGCTGCTGCGTGGGCGGCTGGCGCGGGCCACCGCATGGACGGCTGGACTTGCAGTGGTGGCGGTTGTCGGGTTCTCCCGCGTCGGGCTCGGAGTGCACTTCCCCAGCGACGTGGTCGGCGGCTACGTCCTCGGCCTGGCCTGGCTTGCCGGGACCGCCGCGGCCTTCGAAGCGTGGCGGCGGGAAACCGGGCGCCCGCCGTCCCCGCTGACCGAGGTGTCCCCGGAGTCCGCGGGCCGGCTGCGCGGCTCAAGCTGAACCGGCGCGCACCCGGACCAGCCACGCGGCGGCATCGCGGAAGTCGGACTCGGTGGTGCCCGGCCGGGCGGTCGCCCGCACTCCGTCAGCCCGCGGGTAGGACCCGAGGAACCGCATGTCGGCGCACACCCGCCGCAGGCCGGCGAGCGCCTCGCCCACCCGGTCCTCCGCGACGTGGCCCGCGCAGTCGATGAAGAAGCAGTAGCGGCCGAGGCCGATGCCGGTCGGCCGCGACTCGATGCGGGTGAGGTTGACCCCGCGTACGGCGAACTCGGTGAGCACCTCCAGCAGCGCACCCGGCCGGTCGTCGGCGATGAACGCGAGCACCGACGTGCGGTCCGCCCCGGTCGGCGTCGGCGGGGGCCCAGGACGGCTGATCAGCGCGAAGCGGGTGACCGCGGCCGAGTCGTCGCCGATATCGGTCGCCAGCACCTCGAGCCGATAGCGGGTGGCGGCCAGCGGGGCGGCGATGGCGGCGTCGTAACCGGCGCTGCCATCGGAGACCGCCGCAGCCGCCGCCGCAGTCGAGGCAGCCGGCACCACGCGGACGCCCGGTAGGTGAGTGGCCAGCCAGCGGCGGCACTGCGCCTCCGCGTGCGGGTGCGTCCCCACCGCACGTACGCCGGACAGCGGCGTACCGGGCTTGGCCAGCAGGGCGAAGGTGACCGGCAGCAGCACCTCGCGGGTGATGACGAGCGGGTCACCGGTAGCGAGCTCGTCCAGGGTGGCCGGCACCGAGCCCTCCAGCGAGTTCTCCAGCGGCACCAGCGCCCCGACCGCGGGTCCGGCGCGGACCGCATCCAGCGCGGCTGCCACGTCTTGGCACGGCAGCAGCTGCGTCCGACGAGCGGCGGGCAGCGTCCGCAGCGCCGCCTCGGCGAACGTCCCCGCGGGACCGAGAAAGGCGTACGGCGCGGGGGGAATGCCAGGCATCCGCCAACCCTAGGCAGCGCGCGCGCCAACCCCGGCACCGCCGCCGTCTATCGTCGGCCGGCGTGGAGCACCCGTCGTCGGCCGGAAGCGACTCCGCCGGATTCCTGGACCTGGGATTCGCTCGGCTGGACACCGACCGGCTGGCCCGCACCGGCGATCCGGAGGTCGTCTACGGGGCGGGCAAGACGGCGCAGCAGGTGATCACCTCGCTTGCCGAGCTGCATCGGCGTACGCCGGGGCGTGCCGTGGTGGCTACCCGTCTCTGCGATAGCGCGCTAGCCGCGGTGCGCGCCGACCTCCCCGACGCGCTGGTCGACCCGCTCGCCCGCTGCGCAGCGCTCGGCGACCTGCCGCGCGCCGCCGGGGCGGTGTGCGTCGTCGCGGCTGGGACCAGCGACGCGCCCGTCGCAGCAGAGGCGGCCTTCGTCGCGCGGGCGTTCGGCGCGGCAGTCGAGCAGATCAGCGACGTCGGCGTCGCCGGGATGCACCGGTTGCTCGCCGTACGCGACCAACTCGACGCCGCCGACTGCCTCGTCGTCGTCGCCGGGATGGAGGGGGCGCTGCCCAGCGTCGTCGGCGGGCTGACCGGGGTACCGCTGGTGGCAGTGCCCACGTCGGTGGGTTACGGGGCGTCGTACGGCGGCCTGGCAGCGCTGCTCGCCATGCTCAACTCCTGCGCACCCGGCGTGGCCGTGTGCAACATCGACAACGGCTTCGGCGCCGGGGTGTTCGCCGCCCGGGTGGCCCGCCGGGCGGCGACCCGAGAGACGCGCCGAGAGGCGCCGCAGTGACCGGCCCGCCGGACCCGCCCATCGTCGCCTGGTTCGATTGCTCCTCCGGCGTCAGCGGCGACATGGTGCTCGGCGCGCTGCTGGACGCCGGCGCCCGGCTGGAGGTCGTGCAGGCGGCCGTCGACGCGGTGGCGCCGGAGCCGGTGCTGCTGCGTACCGAGCAGGTCAGTCGTGCCGGGCTGCGTGCCACCAAGGTGCACGTCGAGTGCGAGGACTCGACAACCCGGCGGACCTGGCGAGACATCCAGACCCTGCTGGAGCAGGCAGCCGGCCTGGACGAGACGGTCCGCGTGCGGGCGCTGGCCGTCTTCGCCGCGCTCGCCACCGCGGAGGGCAAGGTGCACGGCGTCCCGGCGGACGAGGTGCACTTCCACGAGGTCGGGGCACTCGACGCGATCGCCGACATCGTCGGGGCGTGTGCTGCCCTGGTGGCGCTGGGGATCGTCTCCTTCTCCGCCGGGCCGGTCGCCCTCGGCCGGGGGGAGGTGCGCGCCGCCCACGGCACGCTGCCGGTCCCCGTGCCCGCCGTGGTCGAGCTGCTGCGCGGCGCACCGGTGCGCGGCGGCGACGTCGACGGGGAGCTGGCCACCCCCACCGGGGCGGCGCTGCTCGGGACGCTGTGCGACGGATGGTCGCCTACGCCGGACTTGGCGGTGCTCACCGGGCAGGGCGTCGGCGCGGGCAGCAGGGACGTCCCCGGACGGCCCAACGTGCTGCGAGTGCTCGTCGGCCAGGGCATCGTCTCCACCGATGTCGTGCCCGCCACCCCTGCTGCACTGCTGCTGGAGACCAACGTCGACGACCTAGACCCGCGGCTGTGGCCGGCGGTGCTCACCCAGCTGCTCCACGCAGGGGCGTCCGACGCCTGGCTGACCCCGATCCTCATGAAGAAGGGCCGCCCGGCCCACACCCTGTCCGTACTGGTTACCGCCGACCGGGCAGTCGGCGTGCGCCGCATCGTCTTCACCGAGACCACCGCGCTCGGCATGCGTGAGCAGCACGTGGCTAAGACCGCGCTCGCCCGCGAGACCTACACGGTCGACGTGAGTGGGCATTCGGTGCGAATCAAGGTCGGGCTGCTCGACGGCGCGGTGGTCAATGCGCAGCCGGAGTACGAGGACGTGGTCGCCGCCGCAGCGGCATCGGGTCGCCCGGCAAAGGCGGTCCTCGCCGAAGCGGTGGCCGCGGCCCACGCGGCCGGGCTGGTCCGAGCGCCGCGCCCGTAGCCTGGGCAGGTGCCAGCCGCCCGCCTGGCGGCGTACGCCGCCGCGCTGCTCGCCGCCGCAGGCTGCCTGCCGGTGGCCGGGGCCGGGGCCGGCAGCGCCGCCGACGCTGAATCCCTGGCCGACGCTGTGTCCGGCGCTAGATCCGTGGCCACATCGGCGACCCCCGGTCCGGTCGTGCTCGTCGGCGCCCCCGACCTGCGCTGGAGCGACCTGAGCGCGCAGGCGACGCCCACGCTGTGGCAGCTGGCCGGCGCGGGCGCGCCCGCGGCGCTGTCCGCCCGCACCGTCGTCGAGCGCAGCTGCCCCGCGGACGGCTGGCTCAGCGTCTCCGCCGGGGCACGGGCGGCACTCGATCCGACCGACGACACCGCGACCGCAGCAACCTGCCCGCCGCTGCCCCCGGTGCAGCCGACCGCGGCGGGACGTGCCCGCATCGCCGGCCTGCCGGCCATCCGGGCGGCGAACACCGCCTCTCCGTACGCCGCCACCGTGGGGCTACTCGGAGACGCCTTCGCCGCGGCGGGTAGCTGCGTCGCGGCGGCTGGGCCGGGTGCCGCGCTGGCAGCCGCCCGCTCCGACGACGCAGTGGCGGCCTACCGACCTGACCCGTCGCAGGCCGGGGAGCTGACGGGCAGCTGCCCGGTGACCGTGGTCGACACCGGAGGCGGCCCGCCGGCCGTCATCGACGCCATCGTCGCCGACCTGCAGGACACCCTGCCGCCGGAGGCGACCCTGCTGGTGGCCGGGCTCGCGGACACCGGCCCCACCCCCCACCTGCACGTCGTGGTGGCGACCGGACCGGCCCCCGGCGGAGCGGCGTACGCCGGCAGGTGGCTGACCTCCGCCGCCACCCGCCGCGACGGGTTGGTCCAGGTCGTCGACCTAACGCCCACGCTGCTTGCGCTCGCCGGTGTCGACCCGCCGGCCGGCCTCACCGGCACGCCACTGCGCCCCGGTGGCGACCGACCCGACGACGCCGCGGCCGTGGTCGGGCACCTCGCCGGCCGCGACACCGCTGCGCACGCCGTACGCCGGATCGTCCCGCCGTTCTTCCTGGTGCTCTCCGTCGGGCAGGTGCTCGCCTACCTGGCGCTGTACGCCGCCATCCGCCGTCGCGGCGTCCGGACCAGCGGGCTGCTG
The DNA here is from genome assembly GCA_038233235.1 of Actinomycetes bacterium. Classification (GTDB taxonomy): domain Bacteria; phylum Actinomycetota; class Actinomycetes; order JBBSMJ01; family JBBSMJ01; genus JBBSMJ01. Next base: position 7,861 of record JBBSMJ010000003.1, read on the forward strand.
CGACTGCTGCGACTGCTGGGGCTGCTGCGCGGGAGTGCGGTCGCCATCGCGGCCGTGCCCATAGCGACCTACCTCGCCGACGTGGTGCCGTGGTGGCGGGCGGACCACCCGTTGCCGACGCTGCTCGGCGCGGTGGCGCTGTCGGTCGCCGCGATCACCGCTCTCGCGTACGCCGGCCCGTGGCGGAGCAGCCTGCTCGGCCCCCCGGTCGTCGTGAGTGCGGTCACCGCCGTGGTGCTTGCCGCGGACGTCGTCACCGGCGCGCGGCTCCAGCTGGACAGCCTCCTCGGGTACTCCCCGCTGGACGCCGGCCGGTTCAACGGGTTGGGCAACGTCGGGTTCGCGTTCCTCTCCACCGGCATGCTGCTCGCGGCGACCGGCCTCGCCGACACGCTGACCCGGCGCGGTCACTCGCGCCGAACGGCCGCGGTAGCCGTCGGCGCGCTCGGGCTCGCCGCCGTCGTCGTGGTCGGCTGGCCGGGCTGGGGCAACGACGCCGGGGGGGCCTTGGCGCTGCTCCCCGGCGTCGCACTGCTCACCCTCATGGTGGCCGGCGTCCGGGCGCGCAGCCGGAAGGCGGCCGCCGCGGCCGTGGGCGCCGTCGCCGCGCTGTCCGTGGCGTTGGTCGTCAGTCTGGCTGCGCTCGACCTGCTCCGTCCGCCGGAGCGGCGTACGCATCTCGGCCGGTTCGCCGCACAGCTCATCGAGGGCGACGCCGGAGCGGTCCTCACCCGCCGGGCCGCAGCCAGCCTCGACGCGCTGACCGCCGGACCGCTTACCCTCATCGTGCCGCCGGTGCTGCTGTGGCTTGCGCTGGCCGTCGCCCGACCGGCCCGGTTTGGCGGGTCCGCGTGGGCACACGCCTACGTGATGGCGCCGCTGCTCCGGGCCGGGCTGGCATCCGTGCTGCTCAGCTGGGTGATCGCCGCCTTGGTCAACGACTCCGGCGTGGTCATCCCCGCGGTGGCGCTGCTGCTGGCGGTCCCGTGGATGATGGCCTGCCTGGCCGGGGCGTACCGGGAGTACCGCGGCGTCATCGCGGCCGACGACGTCGCCGACGACGGCGCAGCAGCGCCCACCGCACGTGGGCGTACTGCCGCGCTCGGTGGATCCGGCCAGACAAGTCCGCCGCGGTGACTCGGTGCGCGAGCGGCACGCTCACCTCGACGACCCGGAAACCACGTCGCAGCAGGTCCACCGTGAGTGCCGTCTCCACCCCGAAGCCGTAGGCCAGCGGCCGGGCCGCCTCGAACGCCGCCCGGGTCAGGCAGCGCTGGCCGGACAGCGGCTGGGTCGGCGTCCATCCGGTGGCGCGCTGGATACCCGCCCGGGCCAGCCGGACCACCCGGCCACGCCCCCCCGGCACCGCGCCGTCGCTGTCGCGCTGCGGGGGCAGTACGGCGACCGTCATGTCCGCCTCGCCGCGCAGCACCGGGGCGACCAGCGGGCCGGCGTGCCAGGCGGACTCGCCGAGATCGGCGTCGAGGAACAGCAGGTGGCGTGGGGCTCCCGGGCGGGCAGCCGAGGAAGCGGCCGCGTCGAGGTCGACCACCGCGGCTGCTCCGGTCTCCATCGCCGCGCCCTTGCCCCGGCGGCGGCGGTGCCGACGGACCAGGGCTCCCGCCTCCCCGGCCAAACGCGCGGTGTCGTCTCGGGAGCCGTCGTCGACGACCACTACCGCGTCGACGCCGGGCAACGCGGACGCCGACCGCACCGTCTCCCCGATCCGCTCCGCTTCCTCCCGCGCCGGGATGACCACCGCGACGCCGACGGTCTGGGTCGGTCCGCTTGTCTCAGCCGCCCGGCGGAGTGCGGGGTCCATGGCGGCACGGTTCCCGTCGCCCGAGCAGCGAACCCGACCAGCCGGCGCCCGCCCAACCGGCGCCCGATCAGCCGGGGCCGATCAGCTGACGCCCAGCGGGAGCTGGATGACGAACCGACAGCCGGGTCCGTCGTTGGACACGGAGATCTGACCGTCGTGTGCCTGCACGATCCCCTGGGCAATCGCCAGGCCGAGCCCGGCGCCGCCCTCGTGGTGCGGCCGCGACGATTGGCCCCGGAAGGCCACGTCGAACACGTGCGGCAGCTCTTCCGGCGGGATGCCGCCGCAGCCGTCGGTGACTTCCAGCGAAGCCGTGCCGCCGTTGACGGCCGCCACGACCTCAACGGACCCGTCAGCTGGTGTGTGGCGCACCGCGTTGGTGAGCAGGTTGCGCAGCGCGCGGCCGAGCTCGACCGGGTCGACGTGGACTGGCACGGCGGGCACCGCCCGGCCGGCCAACCGAACGCCCTTCTCCCTGGCCAGTGGGTCGACGCTGTGCAGCGCTTCCTCGACCAGGTCGGGAAGGCCCACCCGGCGCGGCTTGAGCCGTAGCGACCCCTGCACCCGCGACAGCTCGAACAGGTCGCTGACGAGGTCGTTGAGCTGGTCGACTTCGGCTCGTATCTGTGCGTGGTAGCGGGTCACGGTGGCCGGGTCGGCCACCACGCCGTCCTCGAGTGCCTCGGCCATGGCGCGCAGCCCGGCCAGCGGCGTACGCAGGTCGTGGCTGATCCACGTAACTAGCTGGCGGCGGCTCTCCTCGAGCATCCGCTCCCGTTCGCGGGCCTGGACCAGTCGCCGGTCCGCCACGGTCAGGCTGTCCGCCACCGCCGCGAGCTCGGCGGTGGGTAGCTGCCGCGGCGGGGGTTGGTAACCGTCGCCCACGGTGGTGGCTGCGGTCGCCAGGTCACATCCGGCCTGACCAATCCAACGACCAAGCAACGCAGCGACCACAGCCCCGGTGAGCAGCGAGAGCCCGACGACAGCCAGCGCCACCACCAGGTCGTGTCCGTTGAAGAACATGACCGCGGCGGCGACCGCAACGGCCCCGGCGACCGTGAGCTGGGCAACGACGCCCGCCGCGGTGACAAGGGTGCTGAGCGACCGATGGCGCAGCGCGCGGAACGCGCCGGCGCCGATCAGCAGGCCGGCGACGGCGCAGCCGGCCGCAATGGTGGCGACGACCAGCACGTCGGCAAGGGGGACCATCAGGCGGCCGCCATTTCGTAGCGGTATCCGACCCCCCACACGGTGACGATGCGGCGGGGCTGCGCCGGGTCTTGCTCCACCTTCTCCCGCAGCCTCCTGACGTGCACGGTCACTGTCGACTCATCTCCAAAGTCCCAACCCCACACATGCTCCAGCAGCAGGCGACGCCCGAAGACCTGCTTAGGATGGCGCAGCAGAAAGGACAGCAGGTCGAACTCACGCACGGTCAGCCGCAAGGGATCTCCGTCGAGCGAAGCCTCGTGAGCCGACAGGTCGATGACGAGGTTGCCGTCGCGCAGCACTCCACCGCCCCCATGGCGCCCGATGGGGGCCCCAGACGACCGCCGCAGTATCGCCCGCACTCGTAGCACCAGCTCGCGCGGACTGAACGGTTTGGTGACGTAGTCGTCGGCCCCCAACTCCAACCCCACGACCCGGTCGGTTTCCTCCCCGAGCGCGGTAAGCATGACCACCGGCACCGGAGCGGCCTGGCGCAAGCGTCGACAGACCTCCAACCCGTCCAGCCCGGGCAACATGACGTCCAGGACGACCAGGTCGGGCATCGCTGCCCGCGCACGGCTCAACGCCGTCACTCCGTCGGCAACCCACTCGACGTCGTGGCCGTCGCGTTTCAGATAGCGACTGATCACATCCGCAACCGTCGGGTCGTCCTCGACGACCAGCACGCGATTACCCATCCCGTTCGCTCACTCGCTCACCTCATTGTCGACACACTGAGCGTACGGCCGCGTCCCGCCGCAGGGGGGTGTCGTCAGGGACACGTAAGACTTGGCCACTCCTCGGCTTCCGGGGTGCTCGACGCATCGTCCATCCCCGAACCGCGGCCGGTAATGTCCGCGCCATGACCAGGGCCGTAGGGGCGGACAGCGAGGTCGGCCAGTTGCGCACCGTGCTGCTCCACCGGCCCGGCTCCGAGCTCAAGCGACTGACCCCCCGCAACAACGACAAGCTGCTCTTCGACGGGATTCCCTGGGTGGGCCGCGCGCAGGAGGAACACGACGCCTTCGCCCAGGCGCTGCGTGACCGCGGTGTCGAGGTGCTCTACCTCGTCGATCTACTGCGAGAAACCCTCGAGCAGCCCGCCGCGCGGGAGGCGGCGGTCAGGTCGGTGCTCCGCGACCCCCGCCTCGGAACGACGCTGCGCAGCGTCGTCGGAGCCACGCTGCGCGACCTGCACCCGGACGATCTGGCCACCGCACTCGTCGGCGGCCTCGCCCGTCAGGACCTTTCCACCGGATCCGGCCTGACCTACCAGCTCATGGGAGCGCACGAGTTCGTGGTCGACCCGCTCCCCAACCTGCTCTTCACCCGCGACTCCAGCGTGTGGATCGGAGACCAGGTGGCGGTGACCAGTCTCGCCATGCCGGCACGAATCCGCGAGACGACCTTGACCGGGACCATCTACGCCCACCACCACCGCTTCGCGGCAAGCCAACGGGTCTACGACTCCACACTCGAGTCCCTGGAGGGCGGTGACGTGTTGCTGCTGACACCCGGTGTCCTCGCCGTCGGTACAGGCGAGCGGACCACACCGGCCGGGGTGGAGCGACTGGCCGGCAACGTCTTCGCCGCCGGCGTCGCCCACACCGTGCTCGCCGTACCCATCGCGCAGGACCGCGCGACCATGCACCTCGACACCGTCTGCACCATGGTCGACGTCGACGCTGTGGTGATGTACCCGAACATCGCCGACGAGCTCGTCGCCTACGCGATGACCCCCTCCGGGGATGGGGAGGAAGTGCGGGTCGAAGGACCCGAGCCCTTCCTGGTGGCTGCCGCCAAGGCCATGGGCATCGACACCCTCCGCCGCATCGACACCGGCCTGGACCCGGTGACCGCCGAACGTGAACAGTGGGACGACGGCAACAACACCCTGGCGATCGCCCCGCGGGTCTGTGTGGCGTACGAACGGAACGTGGAGACCAACGCCAGACTGGAGGGCGCCGGCATCGAGGTCCTAGCAATCTCCGGCAGCGAACTCGGCAGCGGCCGTGGGGGGCCACGGTGCATGTCCTGTCCCATCACTCGCGACTCGGTGGCCACTGGCTGAAGCACAGCTGCGCCGGCTGGTCAGCTGCCCACGGGGGAAGCCGAGGACACGCCGAGTGCAGCCCACACGGTTGTCTCGGAGTCCATCTCCTGCACGCCCCACTCGACGGAGATCTTGTTCACGATGGCCAGCCCGCGCCCACCCAGCGCGGAGGGGGAGAAGGCGTCCTCGCGCGGCCGCGTCGATGAACCTCCATCGGTCACCGCCACCTCCACGGAGTCGCCCTGCAGTCGCCACATCACTCTGACGTTTCCGTCGGACAGCGGCCGGGCGTGCCGCAGAGCGTTGCTTACTAGCTCGGACAAAACGAGGATTGCGTCCCGCGTCCGTTCTTCGGAGAGCCGACCGCGTACGTCGGTCAGGAACGCATAGCGCGCCTGCGCCACGCCGAGCGGGCGGTGCGGAACCAGGACCGTGCCGGACGTGACGGTTGCCTCCTCGGGTCTCCTGGACCCGTAGGAACGTCCGGACGGGCCCACGCCAAAGAGGTTTCCCCCGTGAGAGTCCGCAGGAAACGACCGGCTTGGATACCCGTCAGTAGGAGAGGCGCGCTAGCACCTCGGCTGGCCGGTCGGTGATAAGGGCGTCGACGCCGAGGGAGAGGCATAACTCGACGTCCGCGGAGCGGTTGACCGTCCACGCGTGGACTTGGTTGCCGAACTGGTGCGCCCGCTCGACGTAGCGCGGGTGGGCGCGGAGGATCTCGATGTTGGGTCCGGCGACGTGGACGCCGCGCGGCAGCGACCCGTCCCGGAACCGCACCGGGACCCGCCGCATGAGCAGCACGGTGCCCAGGCTGGGTGCCAGCTGGCGCACCCGCCGCAGGCTGAGTTGAGAGGAACTCATGACCCGGATCGGGGAGCGCCCGCCGAGCCGCGGGTGCGCGAGCCCGAAACGATCGAGGAGGGCGACGAGGTGCTGCTCGACGAGACCGGCGTACCTCGTGGGGTGCTTGGTCTCCACTGCCAGCTCGACCGGACGGTCCGCGCCGACGACCAGCTCAAGCAGCCGCTCCAGCGTCAGCACCGCGCTGCTGTCACGGTCGGGCACCTCGACCCGACCACCGGACGTCTTCCATGACCCGAAGTCCAGTTCACTCAGATCGGCAAGTTCGAGGGTGGAAACCGGTCCCCGCC
>JBBSMJ010000004.1:0-13614 GCA_038233235.1 Actinomycetes bacterium
AAACGTCACGGCGTCGACAACCAGCGCACCTCGCGGCGAGAGCAGTGTGACCAGCACTCCGGCAATCGCGAGCCCTACGACCTGGTTGACCTGGAAGAGGATGCGGGCCAGCGCACTGCCGGTGAGATAGGCCCGGGGGTCGGTAAGCACCTCCGGCAGGGTCGCCGCTCGGGCGGCGTCGAACGGCGCGGTGAAGGTCTCCGTCAGCAGGAGCAGCGCGAACAGCAGCCACAGCGGCGTGCCGGCGACGGCGAGGACGGCGAGGACGGCGAGGACGATCGCCCGGGCCAGGTCGCAGCCGAGCAGTAGCCGCTTGCGGGGCAGCCGATCGGCGAACGGCCCGAGCAGCGCGGACCCGAAGACGGCGGGGAAGTAGCCGACGGCAAAGGCGAGCGCCGCATAGAAGGGGCTGCCCGAGCGATCGAGCACCAGCGCGGCCAACGCCACCCGGGCGAGCTGATCACCACACTCGCTGGTGATCTGGGCGACGGTGAGGCCACGAAACTCCCGGTTGGCGAGCACCTCTCGGTAGCTCGCGCCGGCCTGCGGCCGCGGCGGCGCCGCTCTCGTCACTCGAAGAACACCTTCTCCATCACTGCCCGTGCGCGCCGTGTGCTGCGACGGTAGTCATCGAGGAAGCTTCCCGCCTTTCCGGGTGAATAGTCCAGTGCGCGGGCCAGGCCGGCGAGTTCACCGCGGTCGGCGGGCAGGGTGTCGCTGGCGCGACCCCGCACCAACATCAGCGCGTTGCGCGCGCGGGCGGCCAGCCGCCACGCCCGGGCGAGCGTCTGCGCATCGCCCTCAGTGAGCAGTCCGGCAGCGGCGGCCGCCCCCAGGGCGGGAAGCGTGCGCGTGGTGCGGAGGCCGGGCAGCCGGGCGCCGTGCCGCAACTGCAGCAGCTGGGCGGTCCACTCCACGTCGGCGAGCCCGCCGGGGCCGAGTTTGGTGTGCGCCCAGGAGTCGACGCCACGAGGCAGCCGCTCCGCCTCCACCCGGGCCTTGATCCGGCGCAGCTCGCGCAACTGCGCGCTGGTGAGGCCCTCGGCGGGGAAGCGCACCGAGTCGGCGAGGTCGTTCCACCGGGTGGCCAGCTCCTCGTCACCGGCTACCGGACGGGCCCGCAGCAGGGCTTGGCTCTCCCACGGCGCCGACCAGCGGGCGTAGTAGGCGCCGTACGCCGCAAGAGTGCGCACCAGCGGACCGCCGCGCCCTTCCGGACGCAGGTCAGGGTCGATGACGAGCGGCGGGTCGGCGGCTGGCAAGGCAAGCAGCCGGCGGAGTTCTCCCGCCACCGCATGGGCCGCCCGCCCCGCGATGGTCTCCTCCGCCCCGTCCACTGGCTCGTAGACGAAGAGGACGTCGGCGTCGGAGCCGTAGCCGAGCTCGTACCCGCCGAAGCTGCCCATGGCGACCACCAGCAGCCGCGCCGGGCACGCCCCGCCGTGCTCGCGGGCGACCGCCAGGGTCGCCACGTCCAGCGCACCCGCCATCGTGGCAGCGGTGATGTCGGTGAGCGCCTCCCCAACGGCAGGGACGTCGAGGCGGCCCAGCACGTCGGCGGCGGCGATCCGAAACAGCTCTCGGCGGCGGATGCCGCGCACGGCGCGTACCGCCTCCTCCGGGTCGTCATGGCGACCCACCGCCGCCGCCACCTCGGCCGCCATTGCCGCTCGCGGCCGCGGTCTCAGTTCGTCGTCCGCGCCGAGCATCGTCACCGCATCGGGCGCCCGCAGCAGCAGATCGGTGGCCAGCTGGCTGGTGGCGAGCAGCCGGGCCAGCCGCTGTGCGGCCGCGCCTTCGTCCCGCAGCAGCCGCAGGTACCAATGGGTGGTGCCGAGCGCCTCGCTGACCTGACGGAACGCCAGCAGCCCGGCGTCCGGCCTGGCTGCGTCGGCGAACCAGCCGAGCATCACCGGCAGCAACGTGCGCTGGATCGCCGCCCGCCGGGTCACCCCGGTGGTCAGCGCCTCGAGGTGGCGCAGCGCCCCCGCCGGATCGGCGTACCCCAGCGCCTCGAGGCGCTGCCGCGCCGCCTCCGCGGTGAGCCGCGCCTCGTCGGGGGCGAGCCGGGAAACCGCGAGCAGTAGCGGCCGGTAGAAGAGCTTCTCGTGCAGCCGGCGTACGTCGCGGGCGTGTCGGCCGCGCGCCGCCTGCAGCTCCTTCACCGGGTCGGTGCGCAGGCCCAACGTCCGGCCCAGGCGGCGCAACTCACCGGCGTCCTCCGGCACGACCTGCGTGCGCCGCAACCGGTGCAGTTGCATCCGGTGTTCGAGCGCCCGCAGGAAGCGGTACGCCGCATCGAGTTCGGCGGCGTCGTCGCGGCCGACGTAGCCACCGGCCGCCAGCGCGGACAGCGCGGACAGGGTAGCCCCGCCCCGCAGCGTGTGATCGGTCCGGCCATGGACGAGTTGAAGGAGCTGTACGGCGAATTCGACGTCGCGCAGCCCGCCCGGACCGAGCTTCAGCTGCCGGTCGGCCTCGGTCGGGGGCAGCTGCTGCTCCACCCGGCGACGCATCGCCTGCACGTCGGCGACGAAGTTCGGACGGCTGGCGGCCGTCCAGACCAGCGGAGTCACCGTTTCGAGGTAGCGCTGCCCGAGCTCGCGGTCACCGGCCACGACGCGCGCCTTGAGCAACGCCTGGAACTCCCAGGTACGCGCCCACCGCTCGTAGTAGGCGGAGTGGCTCGCGACGGTGCGGACCAGCGGCCCGTTGCGCCCCTCGGGGCGCAACGCAGCGTCGACCGGCCACAGCGCCCCTTCCCCCGTGGTGGTCGAGCACGCCCGCATGAGGCCGGCCGCGAGGCGGGTGGCGGTGCGCAATGCCGACTGCTCGTCGACGTCCTCGCCCGCTGGTTCGGCCACGAAGACCACGTCGACGTCGCTCACGTAGTTGAGCTCACCGCCGCCGCACTTGCCCAGACCGATGACGGCCAGCCGGCAGCGCGCGGCGTCGTCGGGCAACTCCGCGCGCGCGATGGCGAGCGCCGCCTCGAGGGCTGCTGCCGCCAGGTCGGCCAACTCGATCCCGACGTCCTCGACCGCGACCGCTGCGACAAGATCGCGCGCGGCCAGTCCCAGCAATCGCCGGTGATACGCCACCCGTAGCGCATCCAGGGCGCTGGCACCCGACGCGGTGGCACGCGGCTCCTCGGCTGCGGCGTCGGCTCCGACCGCTGCGACCAGCTCGCCGCGAAGCACCTCGGAGGTGCGGCGCTCTCGGTCGAGTGCATTCGTCCGCAGGTCCCGCCAGTGGGCGGGATGGCGGGACAGCTGCCGGCCCAGCGCCTCGCTGGCGCCGAGTACGGCGATCAGCCGCCCGCGTAGCTCCACGTCCTCGCGGAGCGCGCGCATCAGCTCGTCGCTGTCCGGAGCACGCTCGCGAAGACGAGCGAGGCCCCCGAGAGCCAAATCAGGGTCGGCCGACTCGGCCAACGCATCGACCAGCACCAGCGTGTCGGCTGCGTCCACGGCGTCACGACCCGCGGCGGCAAGCAGCTGTTCAGCCGCGGACGGGTCGGTGAAGCCCTTGCGCGCCAACACTGCGCGCAGACTTTCCGCCCGAGACGACCTGCCGTCGCTCACGACCAGACACGCTAGCCGCGCGGCCGGTTCGGTCGGTCAGAGCACCGGAAGGTGACGGTCGCGCTCGAAGGGGGTGACCTGCCGCCGGTAGTCCTCCCACTCCGCCCGCTTGTTGCGCAGGAAGAAGTCGAAGACGTGCTCGCCCAAGGTCTCCGCGACCAGCTCGCTGCTCTCCATGCAGGCGATCGCCTCGGCCAGGTCCCGGGGCAGCGGGGCGATGCCCAGCGCGCGGCGCTCCGCGTCGGTGAGGGTCCACACGTCGTCCTCGGCTTCGGAGGGGAGCTCGTAGCCCTCCTCCACCCCCTTGAGCCCGGCGGCGAGCAGGACGGCGTACGCCAGGTAGGGGTTGCACGCCGAGTCGGGCGAGCGCACCTCGATACGCGACGCCTGCCCCTTCTGCGGCTTGTACATCGGAACCCGGACCAAGGCGGAGCGGTTGTTGTGCCCCCAGCACACGTACGCCGGCGCCTCCCCACCTCCGAACAAGCGCTTGTAGCTGTTGACCCACTGGTTGGTGACTGCGGTGATCTCCGCGGCGTGGTGCAGCAGACCGGCGATGAACGCGCGCCCCACCTTGGACAGCTGGTACTGCGCGCCGGGTTCGTGAAAGGAGTTTCGCTCACCCGCGAACAGCGACAGGTGGGTGTGCATGCCAGACCCGGGATGCTCGGTGAAGGGCTTCGGCATGAAGGAGGCGTAGACGCCCTGCTCCAGCGCGACCTCCTTCACGACCAGCCGAAACGTCATGATGTTGTCTGCCGTGGTCAACGCGTCGGCGTACCGCAGGTCGATCTCCTGCTGGCCAGGAGCACCCTCGTGGTGACTGAACTCCACCGGGATGCCCATCCCTTCGAGCATCGTGATCGCACTGCGCCGGAAGTCACGGCCGCTTGCGTGCGGCGTGTGGTCGAAGTAGCCGCCAGCATCGACCGGTACGGGCAGCTCGCCGGGTCCCGGCCGCTGCTCGAACAGGAAGAACTCGATCTCCGGGTGGGTATAGCAAGTGACGCCGCGTTCGGCCGCGCGATCGAGCGCGCGCTTGAGGACATACCGCGGGTCGGCGTAGGAGGGAGCGCCGTCCGGCATGAGGATGTCGCAGAACATCCGCGCCGTCCCGCTCGACTCGGAGCGCCACGGCAACACCTGGAACGACGCCGGGTCCGGCCGGGCCAGCATGTCTGCCTCGTGCACCCGGGCGAACCCCTCGATCGCCGAGCCGTCGAAGCCGATCCCCTCGGCAAAGGCGCCCTCGAGCTCGGCCGGGGCTACCGCAACCGACTTGAGGAAGCCGAGCACGTCGGTGAACCACAAGCGTACGAAGCGGATGTCGCGTTCCTCCAGGGTGCGGAGGACGAAGTCCTGCTGCCTGTCCATGTCCGCATCATCCCTCTCGGCGGGTACCTCCTGTCACCCCACCCGGACCGCCATAAGCTCGACAGCGTGCCGCAGCTGCGCGTCGCGCTGGCCCAGGTCGACCCGACCGTGGGCGATCTCGCCCACAACGCCGACCTGGTGGTGTCGTGGACGCGGCACGCCGCCGCCCGCGGGGCCCACCTCGTCGCCTTCCCCGAGATGGTGTTGACGGGCTATCCCGCGGAGGATCTGGTGCTCCGTCGGTCGTTCGTCGACGCATCGCTGCGGACCCTGGAGGAGACCGCGTGCCGGCTGGCCGCGGAAGGACTCGGCGAACTCGCCGTCGTCGTCGGGTATGTCGGCCGTTCCCCCACTGCGACGCCGCGCGTCGGGCGGCCGGCGGGTGCGCCGCAGAACTGTGCTGCCGTCCTGCACCGCGGGCGTGCGCTGGCCCGTTACGCCAAGCACCACTTGCCCAACTACGGCGTCTTCGACGAGGCCCGCTACTTCGTCCCCGGCGATCGACTACCGCTCGTCCGACTCCACGGCGTAGACGTAGCCACGGTGATCTGCGAGGACCTGTGGCAGGACGGCGGTCCACTCTCGGTGGTTCGGGAGGCCGGCGCCGGCCTGCTCGTCGTCATCAACGGCTCGCCGTACGAGCGCAACAAGGACGACGTACGGCTGGAGCTGACGACCCGGCGCGCGGCGGAGGCCGGGTGTCCCCTCGCCTACGTGAACATGGTCGGCGGGCAGGACGAGCTGGTCTTCGACGGGGACTCCCTCGTCGTCGACCCGGACGGGCGGCTGCTCGCCCGGGCGGCACAGTTCGAAGTGGTTTGCCTGCTGCTCGATCTCGACCTGCCGGCCGCTCGCGATGACGTGCCGGGCGGAGAGACGCAGGTGGTGGCCGGGGACGGCACCACCGTGACGCTCGAGCGGGTAGTGCTGTCGACCGAAGCGCTCCCGGCGTACCCGGCACTTGCTGCCGAAGAGGCGGCGCGGTTGGACGATCTCGCCGAGGTCTACGCCGCGCTGATGACTGGCACGCGCGACTACGTGAACAAGAACGGGTTCCGCTCGGTAGTCATCGGCCTGTCCGGTGGTATCGACTCCGCACTCACCACGACCGTTGCGGTCGATGCACTCGGTGCCGACCGAGTGCACACCGTCGCGTTGCCCAGCCGACACAGCAGCCAACATTCCCTCGGGGATGCCGCTGACCTCGCCAAGCGCCAAGGGACTCAGCATCAGGTGCTGCCGATAACTCCGGCGGTCGACGCGTTCGAGTCGCAGCTGGAGCTGAGTGGCCTGGCAGCGGAGAACCTGCAGGCGCGAGTGCGCGGCACCCTGCTGATGGCGCTGTCCAACGAATTCGGCCACCTCGTCCTCACCACTGGGAACAAGAGCGAGCTGGCTACCGGCTACTCCACGCTGTACGGCGATTCGGCTGGCGGTTTCGCCCCGCTCAAGGACGTGCCCAAGACGCTGGTGTGGGCACTCGCCCGCTGGCGCAACGCAGCTGCAGCGCAGCGCGACGAACCGGCACCCATTCCGGAGAACAGCATCGAGAAGCCGCCTAGCGCCGAACTACGGCCCGGACAGCTGGACTCGGATTCGCTGCCCGACTACCGGATTCTCGACGCGCTGCTGGACGACTACGTCGAGCGCGACATCGGCCGCGACGAGCTGGTGGGGGCCGGGCACAACCCGCAGCTGGTGGAGACGGTGATCCGGCTGGTCGACGCGGCGGAGCACAAGCGGCGACAGTACCCACCGGGGCCCAAGATCTCCCCTCGCCACTTCGGCCGGGACCGCCGGCTGCCCATCACCAGCAGGTGGAGGGAACAAGCCGCGCAGGCGACCCGCTAGCCCGAGGGACTTGCTAGGCAGACGTCGTCACCGGTGACGAGATCTGCCTAGCAGGTCGGTTTTTTCACCGCGGCAGGAGCCCGGCAGACATGCGCTAGCCGCTGGAGCGGGGCCGCAGGCCGTCGAGTGCTGCGTCGACGAGCCGTGCCGACAGTGTCGACGGCAGCGGACCGACGCGCCCCGGTCCGAGCATGACCTGGGCGAGCATCGGCCCGGTGACGAGCGCGAGGGCCAACTCCACGTCGAGATCTGCGCGTAACTCCCCGTTGGCCACGCCGCGGCGCAACACCTCCCGTACGCGCTCGCGACGCGGCTCGACGACGGATTGGCGGTAGCAGCGAGCCAACTCGGGGTGTGCGGCCTGCTCGCCCACCATGCGCGGCAGGATGCGTCCCGCCCGTGAGTCGAGACTGCGACGGCGGATCGCGTCGACGAGGAGTACGAGATCGTCGCGTACCGATTCCCCCCCCACCGGCGGCAACCGTTCGGTCAGCGCCCCCAACGCATCGACTACGAGCGCCTCACGGCTCGGCCAGCGTCGGTAGATGGTCGTCTTGCCGACCCCGGCGCGAGCCGCGACCGCCTCGATGGACAATGCGGTCAAGCCGACCTCGGCGAGGAGATCCAACGTCGCATCGACGATGGCACGGTCGGCCTGCTCGCTGCGCGGACGTCCCGGTCCGCGCGGCGCGTCGCCCCGCTCGGTCACCGTCGAGCCACCGCCGCGGGCTCTTCGATGGGTGACCCCGCAGGCGTCGCGGAGAGCTCTCCCTTGCCGGGGAGCCAGCGCCACACCACGAAGGCACCGAGCAGCGCCACAGCTGCCGAGCCAACCGCGGTCACATGCATCGCCTCGACGAATGCCTCTCTGGCCGGCTCCACCACAGCGAGTGCGCCCTCCCCCAATCGCGCGGCGATCGCGACAGTGGCCCCCAGGGACTCTCCCGCCGGCTCCCGCAGTTGGGCCGGCAACCCTTGCAGCGCCGGCTCTGAGGCGGAGCGATAGGTCGCGGACAGGACCGAGCCGAGGATTGCCACCCCGAGGGCGCCGCCAATCTGGCGGACGGTGTTGTTGACCGCCGAACCGGCACCCGCACTCTCTCGCGGCAGCGTCGACATGATGGACTCCGTCGCCGGTGCCATGACGTTGGCCATGCCCGCGCCCTGCAGGAACAGCAACACCTCCAGCACCCAGATGGGAGTGTCCACTCCGAGGACGACGTAGCCGGCGAAGGACACGGTCACCAGCAGCATGCCGGTCCCACACACCGCCTTCGGGCCGTAGCGCTGCACCAGCGCCGCGCTGCGAGGCGCGAAGAACGCGATGGCCAACGCCACCGGAAGCAGTCGCACTCCCGCCTGCAACGGCGAATAGTCCCGCACGAGCTGCAGATAAAAGGAGAGGTAGAAGGTGGAGCCGAAGAGCGCGAAGAAGGCCAGGGTGATGGCCGCGCTCGCCGCGCTGAAGCGCGGGTTGCGGAACAGCGTCACGTCGAGGGAGGGATGGTCGCTGTGCCGTTCGACCCAGACGAACAGGGCGAGCACGGCGAGGCCAGCCATGATGCTGCCCAAGGCCTTGAGGTTTAGCCACTCCCCCCGCTGACCGCCGGCGATGATGCCGTAGACGAGAGCCACCAGCCCGGTGATGGACAGCACCACCCCCCAGGGGTCCACCTTGCCGGGGTTGGGGTTGCGTGACTCTGGCACCACCAGGGCGACGGCCACCAGGCCCACCGCAACAACCGGCACGTTGATGAGGAACACCGACCCCCACCAGAAGTGCTCGAGCAACGCGCCGCCGGCAATGGGGCCGATCGCCACGGCCAGTCCGGTGGATCCGGCCCATATGCCGATCGCCTTGCCGCGCTCCGGCGGCTCGAACACGTTGGTGATGATGGACAGCGTCGAAGGCAGCACCGCCGCGCCACCGATCCCCATGAGTGCACGAGTCGCGATCAGCTGCTCCGGAGTCGCGGCGAACGCGGACAGCGCAGAGGCGAGACCGAAGAGCAGCAGGCCGATCATGAGTACGCGGCGCCGGCCATAACGGTCGCCCAGCACGCCGTAGGTGAAGAGCAGTCCGGCGAATACGAGCGTGTAGGAGTTGATCGCCCACTCCAGCTGGCTCTGCGTCGCCTGCAGGTCCTGCTCGATCGTCTTCAGTGCGACATTGAGGATCGTGTTGTCCAGTACGACGACGAGCAGGCTTACGACGAGGACGCCGAGGATCACCCAGCGCCGGTCGTGCACGCTCTTGGTGTCCATGCAGAGACGGTACGACGCCTTCATACGATACGCAACAGGTACGTTTCGTATTACTCGGTGACATCCTCGCGGCGTGCCGGTGGCCGGGGCCAGCCGTGCGAGGATCGACCCCATCCGGGGACGCCCCTACGGCGCCTCGAGACAGGAGCGACACATGTCTGAATCGCCGATCCCAGAGCAGGCACCGCCCAGCGGGGCGACCGGCCAGGCCGCCGTCACCGCGCGGCGCGTCCGTATCCACCACCTGCGCGAGATGAAGGACCGTGGGCAGCGCTGGGCCATGCTCACCGCCTACGAGCAGTATTCCGCCGCGGTCTTCGACGAGGCCGGCATCCCGGTGCTGCTCGTCGGAGACTCCGCGGCGAACAACGTGCTCGGCTACGCGACCACGCTGCCCGTCACGGTCGAGGAGATGCTTCCGCTCGTGCGCGCGGTCACGCGCAGCGCAGCGCGGTCCCTCGTCGTCGCCGACCTACCCTTCGGTTCCTATCAGAGCTCACCAGCGCAAGCGCTGGGCACTGCGGTGCGCTTCATGAAGGAAGGCGGCGCCCACGCGGTGAAGCTCGAAGGTGGGGACCGAGTCGTCGCCCAGGTGCGTGCGGTCGTCGACTCCGGCGTACCGGTGATGGGCCACATCGGGTTCACACCGCAAAGCGAGCACGGGCTGGGGGGCTACCGGGTGCAGGGTCGGGGAGACGCGGCCGAGCGGGTGCTGCACGATGCACTGGCCCTGCAGGAAGCAGGCGTCTTCGCCCTGGTGCTCGAGCTGGTACCCGCCGAGGTCGCGAAGCAGGTGACGGCGGAACTCGCGGTGCCCACTATCGGCATCGGCGCCGGGCCGGACTGCGACGCCCAGGTCCTCGTCTGGCCCGATATGGCGGGGTTGTCACCGGGCCCGGGGCCGCGCTTCGTCAAGCGGTACGCCGACCTGCGGCAGGTGCTCGGCGATGCGGCGCGCGCCTTTGCGGCGGAGGTCGCGTCCGGAGACTACCCGGACGCGGAGCACAGCTACCGCTGAGACGGCCGCGCCGCGGCGATCTGGGCGGAGAGCACCCGTCGCGCGTCCACCAGAGAGGGGCCGTACCACGTGAGGTGCCGGCCGGACGCAAGGGCGCAGGGCACACCGGGAAAGGCCTCCGGCCCGTCGTCCGCAGCGAACACATACGGCTCGTCGGGCAACACCACCAGGTCGTACGCCGGCAGGTTGTCCAGCTCGACTTTCGGGTAGCGATCAGCCGCGTCGGCCAGCACGTTGCCCACCCCGAGCCGGCGAAGCATGTCTCCGGCGAAGGTGTCACGACCCAACGCCATCCACGGACGACGCCAGATCGGGACCAGCGCCATCGACTGCGGCGGCGGAACGGGCACGTCCCACACCTCCTCGGCGGCGCGCAACCAGGCAGGCTTCTCCGCACCGCACGCGCGCAGCATCCGGTCGAGAGAACGGCAGCCTTCGATCACGGTGCGCGGGGCGGTGACCCACACTGGCGTGCCGGCGGCCCGCAGGGCGTCCAGGTCAGCGGCGCGGTTCTCCTCCTCGTTGGCGACAACGAGATCCGGCGCCAACGCGAGAACCCGGTCGATATCTGGACTCTTCGTACCGCGCACGCGTGTGACGTCGAGGTCCGCTGGATGCGTGCACCAATCCGTCGCACCGACAAGCAAGCGACGATCCGTCGCAGCCAAGGCCTCCGTCAAAGACGGCACCAAGGAAACGACCCGGCGAACGCGCGAGGTAAGCGGCACCCGAGCGTCGAGATCGTCGCGCAACTCACTCAGCACGGCGCGTCCGCCAACCACGACATCTCAGACGTCGGTGACACGTAGACCGGCATGTGCCTTGTAACGACGGTTGACGGCGATGAGGTTCGCCGTCAGCGCCTCCACCTGGTGGGCGTTGCGCAGTCGGCCGGCGTACACGCCGCGAATTCCCGGAATCCTGGCCGCCAGCGCCTGGACGATGTCCGTCGCCGCACGGTCGTCGCCGAGCACCAGCACATCGGTTTCGACACGCGACACCGTCACGTCGGCGAGCAGCGGAGCGGAGACGTGGTGGAAGGCGGCGACGATGCGCGACTGGGGCAACAGGGCCGCTGCCTGCTCGGCTGCGCTGCCCTCGGGAACGGACAGTGCGTACGGTCCTCGGTCGTCGAAGGCGATGGGATTGACGCAGTCGACGACTACTTTGCCCCGCAGGGGCTCACGCACCTCGGTGAGCGTCGCTGCGTGGCCATCCCACGGCACGGCCACCACGATGATGTCTGCCGCGGCAGCGCAGGAGAAGTTGTCGGTGCCGGTCACGCGACCCTCAGGCGTGTCTGCAGCAAGGTCGAGCGCCGCCTGCTCTGCGCGCGCGCGATCGCGCGACCCGAGTAGTACGCGCTGACCGGACAGGGCCCAGCGCAGGGCGAGGCCCTTTCCTTGCCGGCCGGTGCCGCCGAGCAGCCCGACCACGAGGTGGGCGACGTCGACACCTGTGCGCGACTCGGTCACCCCCCGATCCTTTCCTACGAACGTACGCGCCGCTCGGGCGCGTACCTCGACCTACATGGAAAACATTGCGCTCGGTACTAGATCAACTGCGCTGCGCGTGGGAGCCTTACGAGTCAACAGCCTCGACCACAGGGCCGAGCGACGTGTTGACTTCAGGAGGTTCCGGTGCCGGCCAAGTACGTCATCCGCAAGGGCAGAGGCAAGTTCAGCTTCGAGCTGGTCTCCAGCAACGGGAAGAGTGTCGTCAAATCACCGACCTACAACGACAAGCGGTCGGCGATGAACGCCCTCCGTACCGTGCAACGCAGCGCCAGTGCCAATGTCGACGACCAGAGCGAACCCGCCACGAAGACGGCCACCACGGGGAAGCGGGCGACCAAGAAGGCCGCCAAGAAGACCGCGCGGAAGACGGCGAAGCGGGCGACCAAGAAGACGGCCAAGAAGGCCGCCAAGAAGACCGCGCGGAAGACGGCGAAGCGGACGACGGCGCGCAAGTCCACGGGAAACCGCGCGACGAAGAAGGCCGCCGCGAGGGCCACCAAGCGGACCGGCACCAAGCGGACTGGCACCAAGCAGGCCGGCACCAAGCGGAGCGCGAGCAAGCGGGCCGCGACAGCTTCGTCCCCCACCACAACGACAAGCTCCAGCTGAGGAAGCGCTGGGGCGACGACGAAGCCGGTTAGGAGTCGTCGCCCCAGTTGGGATCGTTGTCCCACTGCTCGTTGCGTTCGGCCGCCGTCTGCAACGCGCGTCCCGCCTCGTCACGGGTCGCATAGGGACCGAGCCGCTCGGCGTTGGCGCAGCCCTTTTCCGGCTCTACGCGGTTGTGCTTGAGGCAGAACCACCAGGTGTCCGTCATCACGTCCGCTCCTCGCTGTCGCCCCGGGCGACCGCCCGGACGGCTCATTACACTCGCACCTCATGGAAGCACTCACCCGCGGGACGCTGTCGCCCGTTCGCGAAGTGCCCAAGCGCATCGGGCGACCCGAGTATGTCGGGCGCCGCGGCCCCTCACCACACCAAGGTGGGCACGTCCAGTCGGCCGACGTCATCGCGCGGATGCGGCTGGCCGGCCGGATTGCGGCGAACGCCCTCGCGGAGGTGGCCCAGCACATAGCACCCGGGGTTACCACGGACGAGCTGGATCAAGTGGGGCATGACTTCTTGTGTCGCCACGACGCCTACCCCTCGACCCTCGGCTACCGCGGATTTCCCAAGTCGTTGTGCACCTCGGTCAACGAGGTCATCTGCCACGGCATCCCGGACAGCACGGTGCTGCGTGACGGTGACATCGTCAACATCGACATCACCGGGTACGTCGACGGAGTCCACGGCGACACCGACGCGACCTATCTCGTAGGCGATGTCGACGAGGAATCGCGACTGCTCGTACAACGCACACGAGAGGCCACGGACCGCGCCATCCGCGCGGTGGCCCCGGGGCGCATGCTCAACACAGTCGGCCGAGTCATCGAAAGCTATGCCCGCCGGTTCGGTTACGGCGTCGTACGTGACTTCACCGGCCACGGCATCGGCACGGCGTTCCACTCCGGGCTCGTGGTTCCCCACTACGACGACCCTTCGCTCCGAATCGTCATGGAACCGGGCATGACGTTCACCATCGAGCCGATGCTCACCCTCGGGGCGATCGAGTGGGACATGTGGGACGACGGCTGGACCGTCGTAACCCGCGACGGCAAGCGCAGCGCGCAGTTCGAGCACACGGTGCTCGTCACCGAGACGGGTCACGACGTGCTCACCCTGCCGGGATAGCGCCATCCGGTGACAGCGTTGGCGCGTCGCCTTCGAGGGTGCCCGGGTACTTGAGGCCGGTCCCCGTGTTGAGCACCACGACCTCGTCGTCCCGGCCCAGCCAGCCGCTCGCCCGCAGCCGGTGAACCGCGGCCACGGCTGCGCCGCCCTCGGGGCAGACCAGCGCTCCCTCGAGCCGGGCGCACTCCTGTTGCGCGGCGAGGGCTTCCGCGTCGGAGACGGCGAGAGCGCAGCCACCGGTGTCGCGCACCGCGTCGAGCACCAGCGGTCCGCC
>JBBSMJ010000005.1:0-13298 GCA_038233235.1 Actinomycetes bacterium
CAGGCTCGCGGGCAGCGCTCGTTCCGCGAGGTCGTAGACCCGCCGCCAGCCGCGCCGCTCCACGCACACCACCTCGCCGAGGTCGAGCAGCCACTCGACGGCGATCTTGACCTCGGACCAGTCCCACCACGGGCCACCGCGTTTGGCGCCGCCCAGGTCGGTGGCGGTCAGCGGACCGTCGGTGCGCAGCCGGGCGAGCGCGCCGGCGCAGGCGTTGTCGGGTACCTCGTGCCAGCGCCAGCCGCGACGGCGGTAGGCCCGGCGCCGGAAAGCGAACGCCGGCCACTCCTCCACGGGCAGCACGCAGGCCGCGTGCGACCAGTACTCGAAGGTGCGGGCAGGCCCGTCCTCGTCCGGGCGGCGCCAGTACGCCGCTTCGACCGCGCGGCGGTCCACCGGGCCGAGCCGGGCGTACGCCACCAGCTCATGGGAGCGGGCCAGCACGGAGATGGTGTCGAGTTGTACCGCCCCGAGACGACGGAGTACGCCGGGCACTCCGGCGCGCCGGTCCGCTGCCCCCAGGAGGCCCTGCGCACGCAGCGCCAGCCGTCGGGCCTGGTCGGCGGAGAGGTCGAACGCTGGGGTGGGCGCAGAAATCGGCGCAGCAGGGGAGGCGGTCACCTCGGATGCGTCGGGTGGTTACCGACCGGCTTGGTGGTCGGTCTCGCCGTGCTCGTACTCGTCCGCCTCGTAGTCCTCCATGACCCCGACGACCTTCGCGAAGACGGCGCCGATGAGAGCCACCACCACCCCGACCCAGAAGAGCCACCAGGTTGGCCCCAGGACCAAGCCCAGCCCGCCGATCAAGAAGCCGAGCACGACCACTCCGACGGCCAGCCATGACGTCGTACGCCCCTGGAAGCCCCGCGCCATGGTGACTCTCCCTCTCCTCGACGGGTACGCCGGAACCAACGTCGTCCTATCCTGCCTCCTCTGCGCTTACCGCGTGGCCATCGGCGACCGGCTCATCGGGGGGGGGCAGGTCACCGCAGCTCCCCGGGCAGCAGACCGCCCAGCCAGGCGTCGTGCCGAGCACCCGAACCACGGTGGACCAGCCGCGAGCGAACCGTGCCCTCGCGGGTGAAGCCCACCTTCTCGGCCACCCGCCACGACGCGTCGTTGCCCACGTAGGCGTACCACTCCAGCCGGCGCAGGCCGAGTTCGGCGAAGCACCAGCCGGCCACCAGCCGGGTGGCCGCGGTGGCGACTCCGCGCTGCCGCGCCCAGGGGGCCACCCACAAGCCAACTCCTGCCACGGCGTCGTCCTGATGATGGTCGTGCAAGCCGATGGTGCCCAGCAGCGCGTCGTCGTCGGCTGCCGCGATTGCCCACACGGGTTCGCGCCCCTGCGCCCAGCCCTCGGGCACGATGACGTGGACGAAGTGCTGCGCGTCCTCCCGCCGGTAGGGATGCGGCAGGGCGGAGAGCCACCGCTGGTTCTCCGGGTCCTGACAGGCCTGGTACATCGCGTCGATGTCACGCTCTGCCGGCAGCCGCAGCCGAACGGTGCCGTCGGCGAGTTCCACGGGGTCCACCAGCTCATCCAAGCCTGACCGGCCGGCGCCGGCCAACCGTTAACCCGCTGCGCCGTACGATGGTGGGGCGAGGCGATCAGCTGCCGGTCCACTGCTGTCCGCTGCGTGTTCACACTCGCGTCGTCGACCGCTAGGAGTTTCGCGCGTGCCCGCACTACTCGACAAGATCCTGCGCGCCGGTGAGGGCAAGACGCTGCGCCGCTTGCAGGGCGTCGCCGACCAGGTCAACGTTATCGAGAATGACTTCGTCGCGATGTCCGACGACGAACTGCGCGGCATGACCGACGAGTTCCGCAAGCGGCTGGAGGACGGCGAGGACCTCGACGACCTGTTGCCGGAGGCGTTCGCCACCGTTCGCGAGGCGGCCAAGCGCACCCTCGGCCAGCGGCACTACGACGTACAGATCATGGGTGGCGGGGCGCTGCATCTCGGCAACATCGCCGAGATGAAGACCGGTGAGGGCAAGACCCTGGTGTCCACGTTGCCGGCGTACCTCAACGCGCTGTCCGGGCAGGGCGTGCACGTCGTCACCGTCAACGACTACCTCGCCAAGCGGGACGCCGAGTGGATGGGCCGAGTGCACCGCTTCCTCGGCCTGTCGGTTGGGGTGATCCTGGCGCAGATGCCGCCCGCAGAGCGCCGACAGCAGTACGCCTGCGACATCACCTACGGCACAAACAACGAGTTCGGTTTCGACTACCTGCGCGACAACATGGCGTGGTCGCAAGAGGAGCTGGTCCAGCGCGGTCACCCCTTCGCGGTTGTCGACGAGGTCGACTCCATTCTCATCGACGAAGCCCGCACCCCACTCATCATCAGCGGGCCGGCGGAGCAGAGCGCACGGTGGTACACCGAGTTCGCCCGGCTCGTCCCGCAGCTGCACCGTGAGGTCGACTACGAGGTCGACTTGAAGAAGCGCACCGTGGGGATCCTGGAGCCCGGCGTGGAGAAGGTCGAGGACCACCTCGGCATCGACAACCTGTACGAGTCGGTGAACACGCCGCTCGTCGGCTACCTCAACAACGCCTTGCGCGCCAAGGAGTTGTACCGGCTCGACAAGGACTACGTCGTCATGGACGGCGAGGTGCTCATCGTCGACGAGCACACCGGGCGCCTCCTCGCCGGCCGGCGCTACAACGAGGGCATGCACCAGGCGATCGAGGCCAAGGAGGGCGTCCGCATCAAGGACGAGAACCAGACTCTGGCCACCATCACGCTACAGAACTTCTTCCGGCTCTACGCGAAGTTGTCCGGCATGACCGGTACGGCGACGACCGAGGCGGCCGAGTTCGCCCAGATCTACAAGCTGGGCGTGGTGTCCATCCCGACCAACCGGCCGATGATCCGCGGCGACGAGCGGGATCTGATCTACAAGTCGGAGGAGGCAAAGTTCGAAGCCGTCGTCGAGGACATCGCCGAGCGCTACGACCGCGGCCAGCCGGTGCTAGTCGGCACGGTGAGCGTGGAGAAGTCCGAGCACCTGTCCGGCCTGCTCGAGCGACGCGGCGTCAAGCACTCCGTCCTCAACGCGAAGCACCACGAGCGGGAGGCGACCATCGTGGCCGAGGCCGGCCGCCGCAGCGGAGTCACCGTGGCGACCAACATGGCTGGCCGCGGTACCGACATCATGCTGGGCGGCAACCCGGAGTTCCGCGCCGACGCGGACCTGCACTGCCGCGGGCTGTCCCCGCTGGAGACACCGGAAGAGTACGAGGAGGCGTGGCCGGCGGCGCTGGAGGAGCAGCGCCAGGCCGTCGCCACGGAGCATGAGGAGGTCGTCGAGCTAGGCGGGCTCTACGTGCTGGGGACCGAGCGGCACGAGTCACGACGCATCGACAACCAGCTGCGCGGACGCTCCGGGCGGCAGGGCGACCCGGGGGAGTCACGCTTCTACCTCTCGCTCGAGGACGATCTGATGCGCCGCTTCGGCGGCAACCGGGTGGGTGCCGTGATGGGCCGGCTTCCCGACGACGTACCGATCGAGTCGAAGCTGGTCTCCAACGCGATCCGTTCGGCGCAGTCGCAGGTCGAGCAGCAGAACTTCGAGATCCGCAAGAACGTGCTGAAGTACGACGAGGTCCTCAACCGCCAGCGCCACGTCATCTACGACGAACGCCGACGGGTGCTCGAAGGTCAGGACCTGCACGAGCAGGTGCGGCACATGCTCGACGACGCGGTCGAGGGCTACGTCACCGCAGCCACCAGCGACGGGTTCCCCGAAGAGTGGGATCTGGACCAGCTGTGGACCGCGCTCGGCACGCTGTACCCGGTCGACGTGAAAATCGAGGACCTGGAGGAGGCTTCCGGCGGCGGTCGGGCGGGGCTGTCCGCGGACTTCATCATCGAGGAGATGAAGTCCGACATCCAGGCGGCGTACGACCGGCGGGAACAGGAGCTCGGCGAGGAGGTTACCCGCGAGCTCGAACGCCGCGTCGTGCTCTCCGTGCTGGACCGCAAGTGGCGCGAGCACCTCTACGAGATGGACTACCTGCAGGAGGGCATCGGGCTGCGGGCGATGGCGCAGCGCGACCCGCTGGTGGAGTACCAGCGGGAGGGCTTCGACCTCTTCGCGGCAATGATGGAGGCCATCAAGGAGGAGTCGGTCGGCTACCTGTTCCACCTCGCCGTGCAGGTCGATGAGCCGGAGGAGGGTGCGTCCGACGGCGAGCTGGCCGACGAGGCCGAGGACGAGACGCCACCGGAGATCGCCGCGCCAGGGCTCGGCGAGCCGCGCCGCGCGGGTGCCTTGCAGTACACCGCCCCCACCGTCGACGGCGAGGGGGGCGTGACGCAGTCCAGGGCCGAGTCGCCAAGCGGGAACGGTTCGCGGGACTATCCCGACGTCACCCGCAACGCCCCGTGTCCCTGCGGGTCCGGTCGGAAGTTCAAGCGGTGCCACGGCGACCCAAAGGCCCGGGTGTCCTGACCCCTACCGCTCTGCGCGCCGTCCTCGCGCACATCCCCCGCGGGGCTCAGCCGAGGACGAGGGCGGTGCACAGCCAGCGGCCGTCCATTCCCTCCAGGCGGAGGGCGATCGCAGTGGCCCGCGCGCCGCGCTGCACCAGGGCACACACCTCGGCCACCCCGTCCGCGGGCTGACTCACGTGGACGCTGCGGACGACGGGACGGTCCCGGACGGCTAGCGCCCGCGCGCTGCCCGGGCAGGGGCGAACCAGGCGACGCGCTCGGCGGTCGATGTCGGTGTAGACGTGCTCGCTGGTCCAGCGCAATAGCTGGGTCGGCGGACGCTCACCGGCCAGCACCTCGAGCACGGCCTGGACCAGCCGAGCCGACCACCGGCCGGGCGCGGGCAGCAGGCGCCGAGGCGTCGGCTGCGGCGCGACGAGGGGATCGTCGTCGTCCGCGCCCTCATCGCCGGGCCTGTCGTCGGGGACGAGCCGCAAACCGGGAAGCGGGTCTGGTTGCACCGGCACCCCGGAGGGCAGCGCAAAGGCGAGCGCCAGCGAGCCTTGCACTCCGCCGACGGGTAGCGCGACGCCTGTTTGCGCCGCCGCTCGTCCGGCGGGCAACTCGTCGTCGTACGGCGGCTCGCACTGCGGCACGGGGATGCGCCGTGGGACGCACCCGGAGCCAGCTACCGGCCTGACGGGGGGGACGATCGGGGGACTGGTGACGTCGGACATGCCTCACCTCGTGGGTCGGTCTGGCGGCGGATCGAGCCGGGTGCCGGGACGCAGTAGGTCGGGGTTGCCGCCGATGGCGGCGCGGTTGGCGGCGTACCAGCGAGGCCAGGAGCGGGCCACCGCGGCGTTGCTGGCGCCCGGACTCAGCCGGCTGGCGGCGATGTCCCACAGCGTGTCGCCGCGCCGCACCACGACGGGCGCCCGCTGCGATCTCTCCGGGCGCGGTCGGGCGACGGACCGCCCGCCGGTCGTCGCCGGTCGGTCCGGGGTCCAGGCGCGGTCGCCGGTTGCGCAGTCACCGGCCGCGGCCGGGCCCTTGGTGGCGCGTCCATGGGCGAGCGGGCCGAGCGCGGGCGCGCTGGTGGTGATCGTCACCGATCCCGCCGGACTGACCGCGAGGGCGGCAGAGCCGGTCGCGACCAGCGGGCCGCCGACGACGGCAACACCCAGCGCCACTCGCGCCAGCCGCCGCAGCAGGGAAGGGGCGAGGCGCTGCGCCAAGACCTCGCCGCAGCGCCCGACGGCGCCAGGGGCCTCGGCGAGCACCGCTGCTCCCGATGCGACGAGGAACCAGCCGAGCACGAGCCAAGCGGCGACGGCAGCAGTCGCGGAGATCAGTGCATCGAGGGGTGCCGGGCCGGGCGCATCCACTGCAGCAAGAGCACCTTGCGTGCCCCAGTGCAGCAGCGTGACCGCCGCCGGGGGTGCCGCGCCGGCGGCGGTCACGGCGAGGGCGCGGCGCACCGAGACGGGAAGAGCCACGAGTCCCTCCTCCATGGTGGATGGCGAGTGCTGCAGTTAGCTGCGGTTTGTTGCCGTTTACATTCGTACACCTTACGGTGGTCTCGGTCAAGGGCTCTCAGCGGGCGCTGTGCACGGAGTCGGGGGCATAGGGTCCGGCCCGGGGGTGTGTCGTGGAGCGGTGGGAGGCGCTGTTCGCCGACTTGGAGGGGCAGCTGGACGCCGCTGCTGCCGCCGAGTTGGCCAGCGAGGTGGCAGAGCGGTCGCGCTACGAGTTGGGACGCCTGCGTCTCGTCGACCGACTGCACGCGGCGCAGCACCGGGTGCTGGCGGTGCAGGCGGCGGGCGCGGGTCAACTCACCGGGCGCCTCGCTGCCGTCGGAACTGACTGGGTGCTGCTGGCCGAACCGGGCGGTCGGGAGGTCGTGGTACCCGCTGCCGCTCTCATGCACGTCACCGGGCTAGCCGCCTGGTCCGCGACGGCGGTGGGGCCGGTGGCGAGCCGTCTGACCCTCGTTCATGCGCTGCGCGGGCTCGTCCGCGACCGGTCGGCGGTGTCGCTGCGCTGCGTCGACGGCACCCCGCTCGCCGGCACGTTCGATCGGGTGGGCGCGGACTTCGTGGAGCTGGCCGAGCACCCGGCCGGAGAGGCCAGGCGTCGCTCCGAGGTGCAGGGGGTGCGCACCGTGCCGTTCTCCGCCCTCGGCGCAGTGCGCCGTGGGTGAGACCTGAGCGACTTAGTCGGCGTCCGGCGGACCCTCGTCCCCACTCCGCGAATGGGTGCGGACGTACTCCCGCGTGGCGGTGTACTGCCGGGCGATGTAGGCCTCCAGCTCGCTGGTCTCCACGCGCCACTGGCCGCGTCCGCCGATCTTGATGCCAGCCAGCTCGCCAGAGTGGACCAGCGCGTAGACCTGGTTGAGGGACGTGTTGAGGATCTCGGCGACCTCGGTGAGCCGCAGGAACCGTGGGGGTGTGGGTGGCACACCAACCTCCAGCCGGGAGACGAGCGGGGCGCTGCTGAACGGCGTACGCGGTCTTACCTAATGAACGGTCTTATCTCGTGAGCGGCCATTCACCCAGTGTTGCACCTCCCAGCCCGCGTTCCGTGTACGTCGTCCACAGGTGACGCCGTTTCCGTAGTTTTGCTGCCAGCGGTGTCGGCGAGGGGCAGGATGACGCCCGCCGCGCCGCCCCCGGCCGGCGGATAGGGGAAGGGAGAGGATGGTGGCAGAGCACCCGTCGCCCCGGGCCAGCCGCCTTCCCACGCCGCGCTGGCTCGACGCCCGACTGGGTGTCGGCATCCTGCTGGTGCTCACCTCCGTTGTCGTCGGCGCTCGTGTGATCGCCGAGGCCGACGACTCGGTGCCGGTGTGGGCGGCCGCCCGCGATCTGGCGCCCGGTGCCAATCTGGCGACCGGTGACCTGGTGGCCCGTCGCCTCCGCCTTGACGAGGGGGCCGCCCGCTACCTCGCGGCCAGCGGGACCGCTCCCACTGGCTTCGTCGTCGCCCGCCCGGTGGGTGCCGGGGAGCTTCTCCCAGCCGGCGCGTTGACCGAGCCCGGTCAGGCAGCCGAACGGCGGCTGGTCACCGTGCCGGTGGAGCGCTTCCATTACCCGGCTGACCTGCGGGCGGGGGAGCGCGTCGACGTCTACCGCACGAAGCCGCCGGAATCGGGCAAGGGTGCCGCGCCGGCGCTGGTGGTGCGCGCCGCGAACGTCGCCGGAGTGGACGACGGCGGCGGCCGGCTGGCCACCGGAGGAGCCGGCGTGGGAGTCGTGCTCTCCGTGGCGCCGGACACCGTCACCAGCGTGGTTGCGGCAGTGCAGGAAGGCGAGATCGACCTCGTCCGGGTGCCGGCGGGCCAGCCGTGACCCTCCCCGTGCTCACCGCGGTCGCTGACGCGGCGTGGGAGTCGGAGCTCGTCGCTGCCCTCGAGCGCAACCCGCTCGGGGTTACCGTCGTACGCCGCTGCGTCGACGTCGCCGATCTGCTGGCCACTGCAGCGACGGGTGCCGCCCGGGCGGTGCTCCTCTCCGCCGACCTACGGCGCTTCGACCTCGATGCCCGTAGCAGGCTGGCCGCGACAGGCGTCGCCGTGGTGGGGTTGGTGCCGCCGGGTGACGATGCCGCCGGCCTGCGCCTCCATCAACTGGGAGTGGCGGTGGTGCTGCCTGCCGACACGGCCCCGGAGGCGCTGTGTGCGGCGGTGCTCGAGGCGGTCGCCGCGGCAGTGGACGGTCGAGGAGCAGCAGCGACGGCGTACGCCGACCCGCTCGCCGCGCTGCCCACCGACGCGGACGGGTCGTCTGCAGCGCTGGACGGAACGGCTGGTTCGAACGGGCACGGCGGTGGAGCGACGTCCCCGCAGGGCACTGGTCGACTGCTGGCCGTGTGGGGGCCGACCGGAGCGCCCGGGCGCACGACCGTCGCGGTGACAGTGGCCAGTGAACTGGCCCGACTCGACATCGAGACGCTGCTCGCCGACGCCGACGTCTACGGGGGAGCGGTGGCGCAGCTGCTCGGCCTCCTCGACGAGTCACCTGGGCTGGCCGCGGCGGCGCGACAGGCCAACACCGGGGCGCTCGACCTCACCGCCCTGGCCGGGCTGGCGCGTTCGGTAGGCCCGCACCTGCGGGTGCTGACCGGGATCTCCCGCGCCGACCGCTGGCCGGAGCTGCGGCCAGCGGCGCTGCAGGCGGTGTGGGCGCTGGCGCGGGCGCTCGCCGCCGTCACCGTGGTCGACGTCGGGTTCTGCCTCGAACAGGACGAGGAGCTCAGCTTCGACACCGCGGCCCCGCGGCGCAACGGGGCGACGCTGGCCACGCTGGAGGCCGCCGACACCGTGTTGGCCGTCGGCCGTGCCGACCCGCTCGGCCTGCAGCGGCTGGTGCGCGGGCTGGGCGAGCTGCGCGAAGCGGTCCCGGATGCCGACATGCGGGTCGTCGTCACCGGCGTACGCCGCGGTTCTGTCGGCCGCGACCCGGACCGACAGCTGACGCAGGCGCTGTCGCGCTACGCCGGCGTCAGCGGTCCGGTGCTGGTGCCCGACGACCGGGCGGCCCTGGACACCTGCGCGCGGCGCGGACGGGTGCTCGCCGAGGTCGCCCCCGACTCGCCGGCCCGCCGAGCGCTCGCCCGCCTCGCCGCCGAGCTGGTCGGCCGGCCCGCCGCCCCGCGGCGCCGCTTGCTGGCGCGCGGCTGAGCCGGGACGTCGTGAGCGAGTCGGTTCGGCTCACTGCAGGAGGTGCTGCAGGGCGTGCCGTAGGGCGGTCCATGACTCCCTGATGTCTTCCGTGTCGTCGTGGGGGTGGCGCAGCTCGGCGACGTAGAGCGCAATGTCGGCCAGCTGCCAGGTCAGCCGGTACAGCTCGAGGACGGATGCGAGCACCGGTCGCCCGGTCGCTGCTTCATAGGCTGCGGTGATCGAGCCGTCGCCGGAGTCGACGACCCACAGGTCCCGCTCCGGCGGCGCGATGAGCGTCGTGTCCCAGTCGACGAGCCGCCAGCCGCTCTCGGTCTCGATGAGGTTGCCCGGGTGCGGCTCGCCGTGGGTGAGGACCATGCGCTCGCGCCGTCCGCGGGCCTGGGTGGCGAGACGGTCGTGCCGATCGAGCAGCCGCGCAACGTCCTGGGCACGGTCCGCCAGCAGGAGACGTGCCGGCTCACCGTACGGCCCGGTGTCCCATCGGCTCCCCGGCCGGTCGAGTGCCTCGCGGAGCCCCTTCCGCTGGGGGATCTCCATGTCGTCGACGAGCGCTTCGGCACGGATCGGCTCCGGCGTGGCGTGCAGAGCGGCGACCATTTCGAGGATGGAGCGACGCTCTGCCGCGCCCAACACCTCGCCGTACGCGTGCCGCCTGCCGTCCACGTACGGGTACACCGCGGCGGCGTACCGATCCCCCATCCGTCGTACGAGGTCGCCGCCGACGGTGGGGATCGGCGCGACCACGAAGGCCGCCCCGTTCTCATGGATTGCCCGCGCGGTGGCCAGTGCTGCGCGGAGTCGCCGGACGACACCGGGTGGATCTGCGGCCAAGTCGGACCGTGCCGTCAGGTCGTCGACCGTGACGAACCAGGCGGCCCCATCGACGTCCGCGCGCCAGTGGTGACTGCCGAACCCCACGGCGAGGTACCCCACCGACACCGGCTCGAGCCCCCAGCCCGAGCGCAGCGCGTCGGCCACCACGGGGTCGGGCAAGTCCGCCGGCCTGGTCCGCATCACCGCACCGTAGGACCGTTCAGCTGACCACGTCACCGCGCGCCCCCGCCCCCTCCCTGCTCCGTTCGAGTGAAGGGTCCCTTCATCCAATAGGTTCGAGTGAAGGGTCCCTTCACTCGAAGGGGAGGTGGGCCAGGTGGGCCGGGTGAAGCCTTAGCCGGCGAAGAACAGAGTCAGGCCGGTGAGTGTGTAGCCCACCATGAGCAGCAGCAGCGGCAGCTGGCCGCGTACCGGCTGGCGGCGCGGAAAGAGCCGCACCGCGCGGTCACGCGCATCGACGACCGTGCCACGATGAAGGTTCCTAGCGGTTCTCGGAGAGAGGAGGAACGACGTGCCGGACCGGCTCAGTCCACTAGACGTGTCGTTCCTGTACTTCGAGGAGGACACCACGCCGATGCACGTCGGTGGGGTGGCAATATTCCAGGTGCCGGACGACGGCTTCGACTACGACCGGCTGGTCCAGCTGATCCGCGACCGCATCGCGTTCGTGCCGCGCTACCGGCAGAAGGTGCGCTGGATCCCTGGTCACCTGGCCAACCCGGTGTGGGTCGACGACCCCCACTTCGACCTCTCCTACCACGTACGCCGCTCTGCGCTACCCCGCCCGGGCACCGACGAACAGCTCCGCGAGCTCGTCGGTCGGCTGCAGAGCCGGCGACTGGACCGCCGCCGGCCGCTGTGGGAGATGTACCTCGTCGAAGGGCTGCGCGACTCCCGTTTCGCGGTCGTCACCAAGACCCACCACGCCATGGTCGACGGGATAGCCGCCGTCGACATCGGCACCGTCATGCTCGATCCCAGCCCGCACCCGCGCGAGACTCCGATCGATAGCTGGCAGCCCGCCCCCGAGCCGTCGTGGGCGGAGTTGGTGGTCGGCGCGGTCGCCGACGTGGTCCGCCGACCGACCGCGGTCGTCGACGCCGTACGCGGGGGGCTGGACGACGTGCAGGCCACCACCACCCGGCTGGTCGGCACCGCGGGCGGGCTGCTCGCCGCCGCTCGGACCGCGCTCAGCCCGGTCCCAGACAGCCCGTTGAACACCGAGATCGGCGAGCAGCGCCGGTTCGGCATGGCCACCGCCGACCTCGACGACTACAAGCGCATCCGCAAGGCCCACGGCGGCATGGTCAACGACGTCGTACTGACCACGGTCACCGGCGCGCTGCGCAGCTGGCTGATCGCCCGCGGAGAGGTGATGCTTCCCGGCAGCACTGTCCGCGCGATGGTGCCGGTGAGTATCCGCGGGCGGGAGCGGAAGGGCGCGCCGGATCGTCGCAACGCCATGGGCAACCAGATCTCCTCGCTGTTCGTCGACCTGCCCATCGGCGAGCCGGACCCGGTGCAACGACTACGCGCAGTGTCCGCAGCCATGAAGGAGCACAAGGAGAGCGGCCAGGCGGTCGGTGCCGACGCGCTCGTCCGGCTGTCCGGATTCGCCCCGCCGACGTTGCACCTGCTGGGCGCTCGAGTCGCGAGCGACCTGTCCCGCCACCTATTCAACGTGATGGTGACCAACGTGCCGGGGCCGCAGTACCCGCTGTACGCCGCCGGCGCCCGCATGCTCGCTGCCCACCCCGTCGTCCCGCTCGCCCGGCGCCAGTCGGTGGCCATCGCCTGCACCTCCTACGACGGCAAGCTCTGCTACGGCCTCAATGCCGACCGGGATGCGATGCCCGACGTGGACGTGCTCGCGCAGTGCCTCGTCGAGGCGCTCGCCGAACTGCTGGCGACGGTCCGGTGAGTGCCGGTGCGCCGAGCGGCGAGGCCGCGCCGCGCCGCGCCGTCGTACTCGGCGCCGGTGGTGTGCTCGGCGCGTCCTGGATGATTGGCGCCTTGCGGGCGCTGCGCGACGTCGAAGGGGTCGATCCTCGCCAGGTGGAGCTGCTCCTCGGCACGTCTGCAGGGTCGGTGCTCGCGGCGCTGCTTGCCGCCGGGGTGGGGGTCGACACCCTCGTCAACCACCAGCGCGGGGTGCTCGTCGAAGGAGACCCGCGCCTGCACTACGACTACGACGGCGACACCGCCACCCCGCCGCGGCCCCGCCTGGGGATCGGATCGCGCAGCCTGCTGGCCCGCAGCGCCCGGCACCCGCGGCAGGTGCCGACACTGGCGCCGCTGTACGCGCTGCTGCCGGCGGGGCGGGGGTCGATCAGCCGGGTCGGTGACGTGGTGCGGGCCGCACGCGGCGGCTCCGACGCTTGGCCGCGTCGGCCGGCCTGCTGGGTGACCGCCATGGACTACGACACCGGCCAGCGGGCAGTTTTCGGGCGGCCCGGCGCTCCACGGACCGGCTTGCCCACTGCCGTCATGGCCTCGTGCGCCATCCCCGGTTGGTACGCGCCAATCGTCATCGACGGTCGCCGCTACGTCGACGGCGGCACCTACTCGGCGACGTCGCTCGCCCTGCTCGCCGGCCGCGGGCTGGACGAGGTGTACGTGCTCTCCCCGATGGCGTCGGTCGCGCCGGACCACCCGACGTCGGTCATGGCCCGCGTCGAACGGCGGTGGCGGCGCCGGATCACCCGGCTGCTGCACCGTGACGTGGAACGGGTACGCGCCGGCGGCACCAAGGTCACCCTGTTGACGCCCGGGTCGCAGGACCTGACGGCGATCGGCGCCAACCTGATGGATCCGGCTCGCCGCGACCCCGTCTTGGAGACGGCGCTGCGTACGACCACCGCCACCTTGCGAGGCAACGTGGGTGCCCCGCTCGCCGGCACCGGCACTGGCACCGGCTGACCCGGACCGCCCCCCGTTCGAGTGAAGGGACCCTTCACTCGAACCTATTGGATGAAGGGTCCCTTTACTCAGCTCCGGCGGTGGGTCGGGGGGCGCGCGTGCCACCATGAGGGCCTGCACCCGACGTACGAGCGAGAGCCCGAGAAAGGCCGCACTCCATGGACGCCAGGACCCAAGTCCCCCCACCCGTCAACGAACCGGTGCACTCCTACACACCCGGCAGCGAGGAGCGTACGAGGCTGGAGGGCAAGCTCGCGGAGCTGACGGCGGAACCAATCGAGCTGACCATGACCGTCGGCGGAGAGCGGCGCATGGCTGGCGGGGACCGCGTCGACGTCGTCCAGCCGCACAACCACCAGGCGGTGCTCGGGACGCTCGCCCACGCGACGCAGGCCGATGCGCGCGCCGCCGTTGAC
>JBBSMJ010000006.1:0-13257 GCA_038233235.1 Actinomycetes bacterium
ACCGGAGAAGTGCTCACCGACGACCAGCAGCTCTACGTTTTTCCGGCAACGCACTACGTCGCTGGTCCGGAACGCATGGAGCGCGCCATCGCCGGCATCGAGGACGAGCTGGCGCAGCGGCTCAGCACCCTGGAGCGGGAAGGCAAGCTGCTCGAAGCTCAGCGGCTGCGCATGCGCACGAGCTATGACGTGGAGATGATGCGCCAGGTCGGCTCCTGCTCCGGAATCGAGAACTACTCCCGGCATATCGACGGTCGCAGCCGTGGCGAGCCCCCCAACACCCTGCTCGACTACTTCCCCGAGGACTTCCTGCTCGTCATCGACGAGTCCCACGTGACCGTGCCGCAGATCGGCGGCATGTACGAAGGCGACATGTCCCGCAAGCGGACTCTCGTCGATCACGGGTTCCGGCTGCCGAGCGCAATGGACAACCGTCCGCTGCGGTGGGAGGAGTTTCTGGGGCGGGTCGGGCAAACGGTCTACCTGTCGGCGACGCCGGGTCCCTACGAGATGTCGCGCGGAAAAGGCGTGGTCGAGCAGATCATTCGTCCCACCGGCTTGGTCGACCCGCAGGTGGTCGTCAAGGCCACCAAGGGGCAAATCGACGATCTGGTGCACGAGATCCGGGTCCGCAGCGAGCGCAGCGAGCGGGTGCTGGTCACCACGCTGACGAAGAAGATGGCCGAGGATCTCACCGACTACCTCCTCGAGCTAGGCGTTCGCGTGCGCTACTTGCACAGTGAGGTCGACACGCTGCGCCGCGTGGAGTTGCTGCGCGAGTTGCGCCTCGGGGACTACGACGTGCTGGTCGGCATCAACCTGCTGCGTGAGGGGCTGGACCTACCGGAGGTGTCGTTGGTCTCCATCCTCGACGCCGACAAGGAGGGATTCTTGCGATCCGGCACATCGCTGATCCAGACCATCGGCCGGGCGGCCCGCAATGTGTCCGGCCAAGTTCATATGTACGCCGACAGCATCACTCCCTCGATGCGGCAGGCCATCGAGGAGACTAATCGGCGGCGGGACAAGCAGGTCGCCTACAACCTGGAGCGCGGGGTCGATCCGACACCGCTGCGCAAGCGGATCGGCGACATCCTCGACTCCATCGCGCGAGAGGACGCGGACACCGCGCAACTCATCGGCGGGTCCGGCCGGCAGCAGTCACGCGGCAAGTCGCCGGTGCCCGGATTGTCCTCGCGCGACGGGCGGGAGCGCAGCAGCGGTGCCGGCCGGCCGGCCGGCATGGCCGCGGCTGATCTGGCCGACCTCGTCCAGCAGCTCACTGACCAGATGCACAGCGCGGCCGCCGAGCTGCAGTTCGAGCTGGCGGCCCGGCTGCGCGACGAGGTCAACGAACTCAAGCGCGAGTTGCGCGGCATGCGTGCCGCGGGAGTGTCGTGACCGGAGGGTCGTCACAGCTGTAGCGCCCGGTTCCACCAACGGTTCGAACTCAGGAGAATCGCATGCGCCCGCACGACATCGGCCGGCTGTCCAGCGTCGGAAGCCCGGCCGTCTCCCCAGACGGCTCCATGGTCGCCTACGTCCTCGCCCGAGTGGACCCTGAGCGCAATCGCTACCGGAGCGCGGTCTGGCTAGTCCCGTCGGATGGGTCCAGGCCACCGTGGCAGCTGACCGCCGGTGACCAGGAGGACAGCGCCCCGACTTGGTCCCCCGATGGGCGGCACCTCGCCTACACCAGCAGCCGCGGCGACGCCCCAGAGCGGCGCTACACGGTCCGCGTCCTTCCGCTCGCTAGTGGTGGGGAGACGATCACCCTGATTACCCGCGAGGAGTCGATCGGCGGCTTGACCTGGTCGCCCGACGGCAGCCGGCTAGCCTTCAGGTCGCGAGTGCGCGATCACCGTTACGCCGAGGATGACGAGCGTGCTCGACCGCCACGGCGGGTCGACCGGCTCTTCCCGCGCCTGGACAACGAAGGCTGGACGATCGACCGGCCTGCGCACCTGCACGTCGTCGCGGTCGACGGGAGCGGTTCGGAGCGCCAGGTCACCTTCGGACCGTGGGACCACGGCGCACCGGCCTGGTCACCCGACGGGACCCGGCTCGCCCTGACCGCCGCCCGCCACGCGGACGCTGACCTCGACGTGGTCAACGACCTGTGGGTGCTCGATGTCGATGTGGCGCTCGCGCCACCGGCGGAGCCGTCCGCGCAGCCGCCGGGGAAGCCTCCCTCGAGTGGCGAAGGTCCCGGTCTGCGCCGGCTCACCGCGACCGACGGCGCCTACGACTGGCCCTCGTGGAGCCCCGACGGGTCGACGCTGGCCGCGCTGCACATCCCCGGGCGCATCGGGTTCTGGCACACCCAGGTCACCCTCGTCGACGTGGCGTCCGGTGCCCGTCGTACTCCGACGACCGTGCTCGACCGCAACTGTGCGCCCTACCCGGGAGCGAGGGCTCCGGTGTGGGACGGTGATGCGCTGTACTTCGGCGTCGAGGACGGCGGCTGCGTCCACCTCTACCGGCTTCGCGGCGACACCTGCGAACCCGCCGTGACCGGTACCCGGTGGATCACCGGGTATGACGCGCGGGCAGGGGTGCTCGCCTTTTCCGCGACCAGCTCCACCGAGCCGACGGAGATTTCTGCGGTGTCCGCCGGGGAAGAGCGGCAGTTGACCACCCATCAGTCGGCCTTCCGGACCTCGTGTCTGGCGCTGCCGGCCGAGAAGTTCACGGTGAAGTCAGGGGACGGGTGCGCGTTGGACGCCTGGGTGGTGCTTCCCCCGGGGGTACCGCCGGGGGAGCGCCGGCCGGTGCTGGTCAACGTGCACGGGGGCCCGCACACTCAGTACGGCGAGCGCTGGTTCGACGAGTTCCAGCTGTACGCCGCTGCCGGCTTCGTCGTCGTCTATACCAATCCGCACGGCTCGACCGGCTACTCGCAGGAGTTCGCCCGGGCGATCATGTCGCCGCTGTCCAGCGAGGATCCAGGCACCGGCTGGGGCGGCATCGACTACGACGACGTCCTTGCGGTCCTCGACGCCGCACTGGAGCGTTACCCGGTGGCCGATCCGACGCGGGTGGGCATCATGGGCGGCTCCTACGGCGGCTATCTGACGTCCTGGGCAATCGGGCACACCGACCGCTTCGCGGCAGCCTGTTCGGAGCGGGCGGTCAACAACTTGCTGTCGGAAGAATGGTCGTCGGACGCCGCCGGCTACTTCCGGTTCGAGTTGGGCGTCGGGCATCTGGAGCACTCGGAGGAATACCTCCGCATGTCGCCCATCACCTACGTCAAGGACATCACGACCCCGGTGCTGATCCTGCACTCCGAGAGCGACCTGCGTTGCCCGACCGAACAGGCCGACTGCCTATGGGTGGCGCTCCGACTGCTCGGCAAGGACGTCGAGTACTACCGCTTCCCCGCCGAGAGTCACGAACTCACTCGCTCCGGTTCCCCACGTCATCGCGTGCAGCGGGCGGAGATCATCTTGGGGTTCTTTCGGCGCCGCCTCCGGATGGAGGAGGCTCAGCCGTCAGCAGCCGCCCAGACCCCAGTGGGGGCCCCGCACGCCTGATGCGTCAGACTGGCGGGACCAGGAGGGGAGTATTCCCTCGCGGTGGTGCCGTCACCACGGTTGTCCCGACCCCCCGGGACGCCCGGTATCGCCGGTCCGACATGGGCGGAAGAGACCTCCGGTGTCAGTCGTACGCCGCTCGCGTCTCGCGGGCGGCTGACCGCCGGAGGTGTGCGCTGTGAACGTGGCGTCATGGGTCTGGTACGCCACCATCGGCGTTCTGCTCGGGGTGATCCTGCTGGACCTGTTCATCTCGGATCGCCGGCCGCACGCGGTGACGATCAAGGAGGCGGGCATTTGGGTCGCGTTCTACGTGACGTTGGCCATCATCTTCGGGATCGGTGTTCTGGTGGTCTCCGGGACCGACTACGCGGGGCAGTTCCTCGCTGGCTACCTCACCGAGTACAGCTTGTCGGTGGACAACCTTTTCGTCTTCGTCATCATCATGTCGTCGTTCGCGGTGCCCAAGGAGAACCAGCACAAGGTGCTCCTCGTAGGTATCGTGCTCGCGCTCGTCCTCCGCGGGCTCTTCATCGCGGTCGGGGCCGCTGCGATTTCGGCCTTCAGCTGGATCTTCTACTTCTTCGGCGTGTTCCTCATCTACACCGCCTGGAAGCTGGCCACCCACGACGACGTCGGAGAGTTCGAAGAGAACGTTGCGCTGCGCCTCGCCAAGCGGCTGCTGCCGACCACGAGTGAGTACGACGGTGCCCGGATCGTGACCCGCGTCGACGGCAAGCGGCTGTTCACGCCGATGCTCGTCGTCATGGTGGCCATCGGCACCACTGACCTGCTTTTCGCTCTCGACTCCATACCGGCGATCTTCGGGCTGACCAAGGAGCCGTACCTGGTCTTCACGGCCAACGCCTTCGCGCTGATGGGCCTGCGGCAGCTTTACTTCCTGCTCGGCGGCCTGCTCGACCGGCTGATCTACCTGGGCTACGGCCTCGCGTTCGTCCTCGGCTTCATCGGGGTGAAGTTGATCCTGGAGGCGCTGCACAGCAACGAGCTGTCTTTCATCAACGGCGGCGAGCACGTCGAGTGGGCACCCGAAGTCCCCATCTGGCTCTCGCTGGCCGTCATCGTCGTCGCCCTCGCAGTCACCACCGTGGCCAGCCTGGCCAAGGTCCGCCGCGATCCGAGCGCACACCGGAAGGTGCCGGCGGAACCGACACCTCCCGCTGCGCACGAGCGGGAGCCGCGATGAGCGGCCCAGTGTTGCTCCCCGTGGTCCGGGTTTGACCTAGTAGTACGACGCGCAGCGCTGCACCCAGAACACCTTGTGCTTCACGTCCGCGCCCTGGGAGCCTTCCGCGTTCACGGTGAGCTTCACGTGGTAGCCCTGCTTCGAGGGTGTGAGACGAGCCAGCGCCCTGGACAGGTTGTACGTCCGCTGCGCGTCGAGGTCGGTGCCCCCGCCGGCGGCATCCTCGCCGATGAAGATCTCGTCGGTGAGCAGGACTCCTCGACCGGTCGGCGGCTGTGCGGTGAACGTGACGTCGGCGAAGAGACCCCCCTCGTCGAAGCCGTAGAAGTCGACCTGGAACCGGCATCCGACGTGCGGCTCGTTGTTGGGGTGGGTGTCGAACGGCTGTGCGTCGATCTTGACCGTCCCGTTGTTGCCGGCCGGATCACCTGCGTTGGCCACAGCCGGCAGCATCATGCCGGCGGTGAGCGTGCCGGCCACTGCCGCGGTGAGTGCTGCTCTCGACGAGGTGCGTGGTGCCATGCCCATGGGTTCCCCCCTGTGTTGTTCGGCCCCGCCGTTTGCGAGTACGCCGCTCGCGGTCGCTGCCGCGTGGCAGTCATCGTCTCTGCGACGCCCGGCGATTCGGCCCATCCATCACGCAAGGTCACCCCGTTGGGCTATCAAGTAACGATGGGCGGCGACTTGAGCCAGCCGGGCTCACCCGCCTACGGTCGGGAGATGCCCGAGTCGCCCGAGGACTTCTACGCTCGTGCTCGCGCGGCCGCCGACGAGCACGGCCGGCTGCCGGTGCCTGATCAGGCCATGTGGGAGATCTTCCCCTTCGAGCACGAGCGGCTGGTCGCCAAGCCACTCGAGGCCCCGGTGCTGCCGGAACCTCCGCGAGAGGGAGAGGGTGACCGGGAGTGCGGGCGATGCGCCCACCCGGATCAGGGCGTTCTCTGGAGCGACGACCGCTGGCTGCTCGCACGCCTTCCCCAGCCGTTGCGGCTGCCGTTCGCGGCGATGCTCATGCCCCGCGCGCACCTGGACCTCGGCGACCTCGACGACCGCCACGCGGCCGAGATGGGACAGCTGATCGTGCGCATCGACCGGGCTGTGCGCGCCCGCCTCGACGTCGGCCGCGTGCACGTCAACAAGTGGGGGGACGGCGGCGCCCATCTCCACGTCGTCCTCGTGGCCCGCCCTGCCGGGCTGCGTCAGCTGCGCGGGTCGTGTCTCACCCTGTGGGAGGAGATGCTCCCGCCCGTACCAGCGCAGCTCGCCGCGGAGAACCTGTACGCCGTCGCGGCCACGCTGGCCGCCGAGCACGGTGGCCAGCTCGCGACCCGCTGAACGTCACCAGCCGCGCGCGCGCCACTCGGCGAGGTGTGGCCGCTCGGCGCCGAGCGTGGTGTCCCGCCCGTGGCCGGGATACACCCACGTTTCGTCCGGCAGCCGTCCGAAGACCTTGGCCTCGAGGTCGTCCATGAGGGCGGTGAAGTCGGCCGGCGAGGTGGTCTTGCCCGGCCCCCCGGGGAACAGCGAGTCGCCGGTGAACAGGTGCGGCGTTCCCTGCGGATCGTCGTACAGCAGCGCGATACTGCCCGGAGTGTGCCCGGTGAGGTGCACTACCTGCAGCCGCACGTGACCGACCGCGATCTCCTCGCCGTCATCGAGGCGGGCGTCCGTGCGGACGGGGATGCCGTCGGCGTCGAGGGGGTGGGCCACGGTGCGGGCCCCGGTCGCCTTCACCACGTCGCCGAGTGCCTGCCAATGGTCGCGGTGCCGGTGCGTCGTGACCACCTGCGCCAGCGTGCCGTCGCCGAGGAGGTCGAGCAGTCGCTTCGACTCGGCGGCAGCATCGACGAGCAGTTGCTCGTCTGTGGTGCGGCAGCGGAGCAGGTAGGCGTCGTTGTCCATCGGACCGACTGCCACCTTGCTGATCACGAGAGCGGTCAGTTCGCGCACGTCCGCGTCGCCGCCCACCGTCACGTCGCCGGTGTAGGTGTGCATGGAGAGCCCCTTCCCGTCCTTCCGGAGGAAATCGTCGTACCCCGTCGTTAGCATGACGAGCGCCGATTTCCCAGTCTCGACCCCTACGGAAGAGTGCCCGTGGCTGACCGCCTCGTCGACAAGCTCGTCGTGCGCGGCGCGCGTGAGCACAACCTCAAGGACGTCTCGCTGGAGCTGCCGCGGGACAGCCTGATCGTCTTCACCGGGCTGTCCGGATCGGGGAAGTCCAGCCTCGCCTTCGACACGATCTTCGCCGAGGGTCAGCGTCGCTATGTGGAGTCACTGTCGGCGTACGCCCGGCAGTTCCTCGGACAGATGGACAAGCCCGACGTCGACTTCATCGAGGGCTTGTCTCCGGCGGTCTCCATCGACCAGAAGTCGACCTCGCGCAACCCTCGGTCGACGGTGGGCACGATCACCGAGGTCTATGACTACCTGCGGTTGCTCTACGCGCGCGCCGGGCGGCCGCACTGCCCCGTGTGTGGCCGGCCGATCGCCCGGCAGACGCCGCAGCAGATCGTCGACCGGGTCCTCGAGTTGGAGGAGGGGCACCGCTTCCAGGTGCTCGCCCCGGTGGTGCGCGGCCGCAAGGGGGAGTACGCCGACCTGTTCCGCGAGCTGCAGACGAAGGGCTACAGCCGCGCCCGCGTCGACGGGGTCGCCACCTCCTTGGAGGCCCCCCCGACGCTGAAGAAGCAGGAGAAGCACACCATCGAGGTAGTGATCGACCGCCTCTC
Source organism: Actinomycetes bacterium (assembly GCA_038233235.1). Classification (GTDB taxonomy): domain Bacteria; phylum Actinomycetota; class Actinomycetes; order JBBSMJ01; family JBBSMJ01; genus JBBSMJ01. Next base: position 7,476 of record JBBSMJ010000006.1, read on the forward strand.
CGTGAAGCCCTCCGCCAAGCGCCGGTTGACCGACTCCGTGGAGACGGCCCTGCGGTTGTCCGGCGGGCTCGTCGTGCTCGACTTCGTCGACGTCGCTCCCGACGACCCGCACCGCGAGCGGGTGTTCTCCGAGCACCTCGCCTGCCTCTACGACGATCTGTCGTTCGAAGAGCTGGAGCCGCGCTCGTTCTCCTTCAACTCGCCGTACGGCGCCTGCTCCGACTGCACCGGGATCGGCACCCGCATGGAGGTCGACGCGGAGCTGGTAGTCCCCGATCCCACCCGGTCACTCTCCGCGGGCGCGGTGGCCCCCTGGTCGGCCGGTCACACCAGCGAATACTTCGACCGACTCCTCGAGGCGCTGGCCGAGACGTTGGGGTTCCGTACTGACATGCCCTGGGAACGGCTGCCGTCGCGGGCGCGCAAGGCCGTGCTGTACGGCGTCGACGAGCAGATTCACGTGCGCTACCAAAACCGCTACGGCCGCACCCGCTCCTACTACACCAACTTCGAGGGCGCGGTTCCCTTCGTCCGACGCCGGCACGCGGAGGCGGAGAGCGACACCAGCCGGGAGCGCTTCGAGGGTTACATGCGCGAGGTGCCGTGCCCCGGCTGCCACGGCTCTCGCCTCAAGCCCGTCTCCTTGGCGGTCACCGTCGGCGGGCGGTCGATCGCCGAGGTGGCCAGGATGCCGATCGCCGAGTGCACGGGCTTTCTGCGGGAGCTCGAGCTGACTCCGCGGGAGCAGCAGATCGCCGAGCGGGTGCTCAAGGAGGTCAATGCGCGGCTCGGTTTCCTCCTCGACGTCGGGCTCGACTACCTCTCCCTCGACCGGGCGGCCGGCACGCTCGCCGGCGGAGAGGCCCAGCGCATTCGATTGGCCACGCAGATCGGATCGGGCCTGGTGGGTGTCCTCTACGTGCTGGACGAGCCCTCCATCGGCTTGCACCAGCGGGACAATCGTCGCCTCATCGACACCCTCCTCCGGCTGCGCGACCTCGGCAACACGCTGATCGTCGTCGAGCACGACGAGGAGACCATCCGGCAGGCCGACTGGGTGGTCGACATCGGGCCGGGGGCGGGCGAGCATGGTGGCCAGGTTGTCGTTTCCGGCTCCGTCGAGGACCTGCTGGGGGCTGCAGGTTCGATGACCGGTGACTACCTCTCCGGCCGCCGCGAGATCCCGGTTCCAACCCAGCGGCGGCCGGCGAGCGGTCGCTCGCTTACCGTGCACGGGGCGCGCGAGCACAACCTGCGCGATGTGACGGTGACCTTCCCCCTCGGGTGCTTGATCGCGGTGACCGGCGTGTCCGGTTCCGGCAAGTCCACCCTGGTCAACGACGTCCTCTACCGGGTGCTCGCGCGCGAGCTGAACGGTGCGCGCCTGGTGCCCGGTCGGCACCGGCGAGTGAGCGGCACCGACGAGGTCGACAAGGTGGTCCATGTCGACCAGAGCCCGATCGGCCGCACGCCCCGCAGCAACCCGGCCACCTACACCGGGGTGTTCGACCACATCCGCCGGCTGTTCGCGCAGACCGTCGAGGCCAAGGTGCGCGGCTACCTGCCCGGCCGCTTCTCCTTCAACGTCAAGGGCGGGCGCTGCGAGGCGTGCTCCGGTGACGGCACGCTCAAGATCGAGATGAACTTCCTGCCCGACGTCTACGTCCCCTGCGAGGTGTGCCACGGGGCCCGCTACAACCGGGAGACCCTCGAAGTCCACTTCAAGGGAAAGACCGTCGCTGACGTGCTCGATATGCCCATCGAGGAGGCCCTCGAGTTCTTCTCCGCGGTGCCCGCGATCGCGCGGCACCTCCGCACCCTTGCGGAGGTCGGTCTCGGTTACGTCCGGCTCGGGCAACCGGCGCCGACGCTCTCTGGCGGCGAGGCGCAGCGGGTCAAACTTGCCTCGGAATTGCAGCGGCGGGGAACCGGGCGCACCGTCTACGTCCTCGACGAGCCGACCACGGGGCTGCACTTCGAGGACGTACGCCGCCTGCTCGGCGTCCTCGGCCGACTCGTGGACGGCGGCAATACCGTCGTCGTGATCGAACACAACCTCGACGTGGTCAAGACCGCGGACTGGGTGATCGACCTCGGTCCGGAGGGCGGCACCGGAGGCGGGACGCTGATCGCCGCAGGCTCTCCCGAGGACGTAGCCCTGGTCGCCGACAGCCACACCGGCCGCTACCTCCACGCCCTGCTGTCCCCGACATCGGCCGGAGGAGCGCCGCGCCGGCGCGCGGACCGGCAGGCGGCCACCGCCGGCCGGGCCAGGGTCGTAGCCCGGCCTTCCTGACGTCCTCGACGCCCGGGCGGCGGTGGCCTCTCCCGTTGTCTCATGGGCCGGGCGGCGGGGCGAGATGCGTGAGAACGACTGTGTAGCCGACGTCTGCGGCTCACCGCTGGTCCATGAACCAGCCCGCCGCGGGCGGTGCTGTCTACCCGGGTACTTGCACGCTGCGTGCTGGACCATGTGCAGAGAGTGGCTGCGTCCGGTAGGGTGCCGAGCAACCGAGAGCACGCGGGAGAGTGGCGCTTGACAGAGCAAAGCACGCTGCGGCGCGCCCCGGTGCTCCAGGGGACGGGCCGGCCGACCGTCCGCGTGCTCATCGTCGACGGTCAGCAGATGATGGCGACCAGCCTGGCGCTCGCGCTGCAGCGAGAGGTCGGCATCGCCGTACCGGCGACGGTGAACTCGCTGGCCGCCGCGCGGGCGCTGGTGAGCCAGGACCCACCAGACGTGGTCCTGCTCGACCAGCGCCTCCCCGATGGGGCTGCGGTCGAGGCGATCATCGAGCTGCGCCGGTTGGCGCCGAGGAGCCGAGTCGTGTTGCTGGTGGCCTCCAGTGATGATGCTGTCCTGGTCGCGGCCACCCAGGCCGGAGCCGCCGGTTTCGTAGCAACCACGAGTCCGGTCGAGGAACTTGTCGCGGCAGTGAGGGCAGCCGCGGCGGGCGATGTGCTGATCAGCCCGGTGCTGCTGCCGCGGCTGCTCGCCCGCCTGCAGGCCCCGACAGTCCGCGGCGACGGCCAGCAGCTCACCGCGCGGGAGCGGGAGGTGCTGGAGCTCATCGCGGAGGGATTGAGCAACGCCGCCATCGCCGCACGTCTCGTGCTGAGTGTGAACACCGTCCGAAACCACGTGCAGAACCTGCTGACCAAGCTCGGCGCGCACTCCAAGCTCGAAGCTCTCTCGGTCGCCGTACGCGACGGGCTGTTGCCCCCGCGGCGATTCTGAACTGCGGCCCCTGGGTTGGCTCGTGCCAGCTCCCTGCCGCGGCTGAACCCACCAGGCAGCCGGCTGCTCCGAAGATTAGGTGGTTGTCGAGGCAAGGAGGGGTCGATGAAGGACATGCGACGCCGTAGCGTGCTCAAAGGAGCCGCCGCAGTTGGACTCGTCGGCTTCGGTGCCGCCGCCTGCGGGAGCGGGGACCAGGTGGCACCACCGTCGGCGAGCGGCGGCGACTCCACACCCACCCCCGCGGAGACCGCAGCGGCGGAACAGTCGCCGGAGGCCAGCGGTGGTGGCGCCGCGCTGGTCGCGACCGCTGAGGTGGGAGTCGGCACCGGCGTAGTCCTGAAGGGGCCGAAGTTGGTCGTCACCCAGCCGAGCGAGGGCACCTTCAAGGCGTTCACCGCAGTGTGCACCCACCAGCAATGTCTGGTCGGCACCGTCAAGGACAACGTCATCTTCTGCCCCTGCCACGGCAGTCAGTACTCCGCAGAGGACGGCTCCGTCCTCAAGGACCCTGCTAAGGCTCCCCTGAAAGAACTGGCTGTCAAGGTCGAGGGAGACCAGGTCGTGCAGGCCTGAGTCGTCGTACGCTGGCTGGTGAAGAAGCCTGGTGCGTCCTGGATGAAACCCGGGGCGGGGCGGTACGACGCCGGTGGCTGTCGGGGAAACGAGGGCCGATGACCCGTCTCGAGCGACGCAGCGTGCTCAAGGGTGCGGCCGCGGTCGGACTTGTCGGCTTCGGTAGTGCAGTCACCGGCTGCAGCAGTGCCGACCAGGCGGTCCCGCCACCGGCAGGGGGTGAGGGCGATGACGCCGCACCCACTCCCGACACCACAGCGAACAGCGACACCGGGGCCGGCGACCCCGGGGACGGCGTCACCGGCCTGGTCGCCGCTTCGGAGGTGGCTGTCGGCGGAGGCGTAGTCCTCAGACAGCAGGAGTTGGTCGTCACCCAGCCGACCGAGGGGGCCTTCAAGGCTTCTCGGCGTACTGCACCCACCAGGCGTGCTTCCTCGACGGCGTCACGGACAACGTGATCCTCTGCGAGTGTCACGACAGCCGGTTCTCCGCGGAGGACGGCTCCGTTCTCCAGGGCCCAGCCAAGAAGTCCTTGAAGGAGTTCACCGTCACGGTCGAGGGAGACCAGGTCGTGCAGGCCTGAGTCGTACGCTGGCCGGGTGGTTGACCCGGCGACGTATCGTCCCGCCCCGGGGTCCATCCCGGACGCACCAGGCGTCTACCGGTTCCGCGACGAGCGCGGCCGCGTCGTCTACGTCGGCAAGGCCCGCAGCCTGCGCTCCAGGTTGTCGTCGTACTTCCAGGACCTGACCAACCTGCACCCGCGCACTCGGACGATGGTGACGACTGCCGCCTCCGTCGACTGGACGGTCGTCGCCACCGAGGTGGAGGCCCTGCAGTTGGAGTACTCCTGGATCAAGGAGTACGACCCACGCTTCAACGTCCGCTACCGCGACGACAAGAGCTACCCGAGCTTGGCGGTCACCCTGCACGAGGACTATCCGCGGCTCATGGTGATGCGCGGCCCGAAGAAGAAGGGCGTCCGGTACTTCGGTCCGTACGCACACGCGTGGGCTATCCGCGAGACGCTCGACCTCCTGCTGCGGGTCTTTCCCGCCCGCACCTGTTCCGCGGGCGTCTTCAAGCGGGCCGGTCAGGTGGGTAGACCCTGTCTGCTGGGCTATATCGGCAAATGCTCCGCCCCCTGTGTCGGCCGCGTCGACGCCGCGGAGCACCGCCGGATCGTCGACGACTTCTGCGACTTCATGGCCGGGCAGACAACGACGTATCTGCGCCGGCTGGAGAAGGACATGCAAGCTGCGGCTGCCGAGCAGCACTACGAGCGGGCAGCGCGACTTCGCGACGACATCAAAGCGCTCGAGCGGGCGATGGAGAAGCAGGCTGTCGTCTTCGGTGACGGAACCGACGCCGACGTCATCGCCCTCGCCGAGGATCCCCTCGAGGCGGCGATACAGGTCTTCTACGTACGCGGTGGCCGGGTCCGCGGGCAGCGCGGCTTCGTCGTGGACAAGGTGGACGAGGTCACCAGCGGCGACCTCGTGGGCGGATTCCTCACCCAGGTCTACGGCGATGTCGCGGTGGCGGAGGCCGATGCCGTCGTCCCGCGGGAGGTCCTGGTGCCGGAGCTGCCGCCCGACGTGGACGCAGTGGTCGCCTGGCTGAGCCGACAGCGAGGCGGTCGGGTCGACCTGCGGGTGCCGCAGCGCGGCGACAAGCGCACCCTGCTGGAGACGGTGGGCCGCAACGCCCAGCAGGCGCTGACCTTGCACAAGATGCGCCGGGCGAGCGATCTCACCACCCGCAGCCGCGCGCTGGCCGAGATCCAGGAGGCGCTCGCCCTGGACGACGCGCCGCTGCGCATCGAGTGCTTCGACGTGTCGAACCTGCAGGGCACCAACGTGGTGGGCTCCATGGTCGTCTTCGAGGACGGGCTGGCGCGCAAGGGCGAGTACCGCCGCTTCGCGCTGCGCACCGTCGGCGGGCAGCCCGACGATGCGTACGCCGGCG
>JBBSMJ010000007.1:0-13254 GCA_038233235.1 Actinomycetes bacterium
CGGCAGACTTCATGCGCCGACTCAGCCCACGACACCGCTCTCCTGAGCGAAGTCCCCGGTGCCGTTGGCGAGCCACCGCATGCGCACCGTGGCGCCGCTCGACGTCGACTCCACATCCACCTCGTCGACGATGCCACTAATAACGGCGAGGCTGACGCCAGGGGGGAACCACTCTCGCGCGCTTTCGGCTGACGTCGGCGGACTGTCCCGCCGGGGAGCCACGGACGCCGAAGCCGCGGACGCCGACGCCACGGAGGCTTCCGCCGGAGGCGCGGGGGCGAGTGCAGTGTCTGCCAACGCGGTCAGCACGGCCTCGGAATCCACGGCCTCCGTACCGATTGGTGCCCCGGCGACCTCTGCGTCTGCTGGGGCGCAGTCTCGCACCCGTACTTCGAAGTGCCGGTCGTCGTCGTTCAAGGTCATGCTGACCGGGACGTCGGGGCAGTGTTGCTGGTGCAACTCGACCGCCCGCGAGCACGCTTCCCCGACGGCGAGCCTTACCTCGTCCACCGTGTCCTCGGCTATGCCGGAGCGACGCGCGAGTGCGGTGGCGATGAGCCGAGCGGTGCGTACGTGCGCGGGCAGCGGACTGAAGCGGACCTGGAGAGTGGCCATGGTTCAGTCGGTCGCCGCCGCGGCCTCCTCGACCGAGGAGTGGATGGGAAAGACCTTGGTCAGGCCGGTGATGCGAAAGATCTTCAGGATGCGTTCCTGGGTGCACACGAGTCGCAGCGACCCGTCGTGCGCCCGCACCCGCTTGAGCCCACCCACGAGGACGCCGAGGCCGGTGGAGTCGAGGAAGTCGACGCCTTCCATGTCGACGACGAGGTGGTAGTCGCCGTTGGAGACCAATTCGACCAGCTGCTCGCGCAGCTTCGGCGCCGTGTAGACGTCGATCTCTCCGCCGACGACGACAACCGTCCGGTCGCCCTCAGGGCGGGTGGACAGGGAAAGATCCACGAGAGGTCCTCCAGCGGTCGGGCGGGCTACCAGTCGGCAGGGCATTCAACCACCTTCCCCGGCAAACCCTCGGATCGTCGCCAGCCAGCCCGGCATTCCCGACGGTTCGGTGGTGGCGATGGAACACTGGCTAACCGTGGCCGTCACCTCGCTGGAGACCGCTCCCAGGCCGGCAGCCGGCAGGCCGGTCGACCCGGAGCTGCTGCTACGCCACCTGAGTACTCACTCGGACAGGGCGGCGCGGATCACCCACCTGGAGCGCGTACCGCCCCGACCGGGGGAGACCGTCGACTGGCCCGCTTGGGTGGCGCCCGCACTGGTCGAACGTCTCCGCGCCAGCGGGGTCGATCGGCCGTGGCGACATCAGGTCAGCGCCGCGGAGCACGCCCGTGCCGGGCGTTCGGTCGTGGTGGCCACCGGCACCGCGTCGGGAAAGTCGCTGGCCTACCTACTGCCGGCGCTGACCGCGGTGCTCGAAGGCGCTACCGCGCCAAACGGCAGGGGAGCCACCGCCCTCTACCTCTCCCCTACCAAGGCCCTTGCCGCCGACCAGCTCCACCACCTCTGCGAGCTCGCGGTGCCGGGACTGCGGGCGGCGACGTACGACGGCGACACCCCAATGGAGGAACGCGACTGGGCGCGCTCCCACGCCGGCTACCTGCTGACCAACCCGGACATGCTGCATCGCTCGCTGCTGCCCGGACACACGCGCTGGGCCCCGTTCTTGCGCGCGCTGCGCTACGTGGTGGTCGACGAGTGCCATGGCTACCGGGGGGTCTTCGGATCCCACGTGGCGCAGGTGCTGCGCCGGCTACGGCGGGTCTGCGCCACCTACGGCGCCTCGCCCGTCTTCGTGTTGGCGTCCGCCACCGTGTCCGAGCCTGCGATGTCGGCGTGCCGGTTGGTCGGCCTGCCGGTAGAGGCGGTGACCGACGATGCGTCCCCGCGCGGCGCCACGGTCTTCGCGCTGTGGGAGCCGCCGCTGACCGCGCGGCGCGGGGAGCAGAGGGCACCGGTGCGGCGTACGGCCATTGCCGAGTCGGCCGACCTGCTGGCGGACCTCGTCATACGAGGGGCACGTGCGGTGGTCTTCGTGCGCTCCCGCCGCGGCGCCGAAGCGGTGTCGCTGGCCACTCGCCGAGTGCTCGCCGAGGTGGATCCCGCGCTGCCCGGGCGGGTGGCCGCCTACCGGGGGGGTTATCTCCCGGAGGAGCGCCGGGAGTTGGAGCGGGGGCTGCGTTCCGGGGAGCTGCTCGGTCTCGCGGCGACCACTGCGCTGGAACTCGGCGTGGACGTCGCGGGCCTGGACGCCGTGGTGCTGGCGGGTTACCCGGGCACCCGGGCGTCACTGTGGCAGCAGGCCGGGCGGGCGGGTCGCGCCGGCCAAGGATCGTTGGCCGTGCTGATCGCTCGTGACGACCCGCTCGACACATTCCTCGTGCACCACCCGGAAGCGGTCTTCGGTCAGCCGGTGGAGGCAACCGTTCTGGACCCCGACAACCCGTACATCGTGGCGCCGCACCTCGCCGCGGCGGCGGCGGAGCTGCCGCTGACCGATGCGGACCTCGGCCTGTTCGGTCCGGCGGCGACCGGCGCGGTCAGCGGCCTGCAGCGGCAGGGGCTGCTCCGACGACGCCCCACCGGGTGGTACTGGACCCGTGCGGAGCGCGCCGCCGACCTGGCCGACATCCGTGGTGCCACCGGCAATCCGGTGCGCGTCGTCGAACAAGCAACAGGACGCCTCCTGGGCACCGTGGACGCCGACGCCGCACACAGCGCCGTCCATGCGGGTGCCGTCTACTTGCACCAGGGGAAGACCTATCTCATCCGTTCTCTCGACCTCGGCGAATCCGTCGCCCTGGCCGACCCGGCGCAACTCGACTACACCACCACCACCCGCGACGTGACGCAGGTGCGGCTGATCGGCACCGACCGCACCCAGGAGTGGGCCAGTGCCCGGCTGTGCTTCGGGTCGGTGGAGGTGACTCGCCAGGTGGTCGGCTTCCTCCGCACCCGGGTGCTCACCGGCAAGGTGCTCGGGGAGGTGCCGCTGGACCTGCCACCCCGCCTGCTGCGCACCCGCGCCGTCTGGTGGACCGTCCCTGACGACCTGCTCACGGCTGCCGAGTTGACGGCCGCGGACGTGTCGGGCGCCGTACACGCTGCGGAGCACGCAGCCATCGGCCTCCTCCCACTGGTGGCGACCTGCGATCGCTGGGATGTCGGTGGGGTCTCGACCGCGTCGCACCCGGACACCGGGCTGGCGACCGTCGTCGTGTACGACGGGCACCCCGGAGGGGCAGGCTTCGCCGAACGCGGCTACGAGCAGGCGGCACGCTGGTTGTCGGCGACCAGAGCGGCGATTGCGGCCTGCGAGTGCGACGCTGGGTGCCCCTCGTGCGTGCAGTCGCCGAAGTGCGGAAGCGGCAACACGCCCCTGGACAAGGCTGGGGCCTTGAGCCTGTTAGGTGTTCTGCTCGACGATGGGGCACGAGATCCGGCTAGGTCGCCTGCGGAGAGGACATCATGATCGTCGTTGGACTGCTGCTCATGCTTATCGCCGTTGCTATTGCTGTGGCGATCGCCCTCGCCAAGGGGGGTACGGCGACAACCCTCGAGTTGTTCGGTTTTTCCCTCTCGGGTCTCACCCCGATCGTGCTGTTCCTCATCGGAGCTGCCGCGATGTTGCTGCTGCTCCTCGGGCTCTCGTTGCTGCGCAGATCCGCCCGCAAGCAGCGGGAGCGCCGGCAACAGCTCCAGGCGGTCCGCACCGAGCGAGAAGACTCGGTACGGCAACTGGAGGAGGAGAACGCCCAGCTCCAGCAGCAGCTCCGGCGCCAGCAGGACCAGTCGCGCGAATCTCGCGCCGGTGCAACTGCGGAGCGAGTGCGTGACCCGCGAGAGAACGACAACGACCCACCGCGGCGCTGACCCGAACCGCGCCCCTGCACGAAACACTGTCGGGCCAACCGAGCGCAGGACGCTGACGAGTTCAGCTGTCCCCTGCCCGGTCAGGTGGGGACGGGCCGGCGCGGGCTCGCCCCTTCGCGGGCGGTAGCCGCCCGAGGAGGTCCGGGGTGTCCACCTCCACGACGACCTCGACCTCACTACCCAGGACGCGGCACCCGGCCAGCCGGGCGCGGTTGCGCTGCGCCACCCTGGCCGCCGCCCCACAGGCGGTGTCCGGCCCGAACAACACCCGATCGGCGCCGGCCAGCGCGGCGAGATCAGCCGCACCGCCGGCCTGGTGGCGCGCGGCAAGCACGACGCCGGTGACGACGACAAGAGTCCCGGCCGCCCACACGATCAGAACCAGACTCAGCACCCAGAGGGTGGCCGATCCGCGCTCGCGTGACACCTCAACCGCCGAGGCCGAGCGCGGAGTCGGGGACGGCGGCGGGCGCAGTTTGGGGACCAGCAGCGGGCGCCAGGAATGGCGCGGAGTCGGCGCCCGGCTCGACGGCCGCCACCGCAACGGCGGAGACGTCGAGCGTCGGCAACATCCGCTGCAGCGCCCCCGGCGGGTGCACCGGTGCACGCACCCGAACCTCCACCAGCTCGCCGCTACGGCGAACGACGAGGGTGGCACCGCGGGGAGCGGCCTGGTCGACGGCGAGTCGGGCGGCCGCCGGGTCCTCCCCTCGTGCGTAGGCACGGGCCCCGGCACGAGCGGCATCGATGCAGCGCAGCTGGGCGCCGGCTGCCCCGACCCCCCAGAGCACCATCCCTAGGACGATGACGAGGACCGGCAGCACCACCGCCGTCTCGGCCGTCACCGATCCCCGGTCGGCCTTGCGCGGCAGCCGGAGTGGCCGCACCGGCTTCCCGCTGGCCGGTCGTGGTGCCGGTGCGCGAACGTTCTCCGTGATGACCATGACGCCCTCCTTCGAGGCTGACCCTGGCCGGGCGGGGCCATCCCGCCCGGCCAGGAGGTCGGCTCAGAACAACCAGGTCAGCGCCTTGTCCAGGAGTTCGGTGACGAGCGATCTCACCGGATCGCTCGTGATGACCTCGTAGAGCACGCCACCGAAGCCGCAAGCGGCGACGGTGCCGACGGCGTACTCCGCCGTTGTCATTCCCCTGTCATCGCGCCGCAGCTGCGTCAGGGACTTGCGCATGGGGACCTCCCCGGGTTGGTGCCGGCGGGCCGGCAGAGCCGTGCCCGACGGATGCCGGGCACTGCCACCAGCGTGTGCGCTGCAGGCCGCTGACGGCAGTGGGGTGAGCGCTTCTGGGGACACCGGGGGCGGCCGGCGCTGCTGTGGAGAGCGACCTGGGGGGAGGTACCGGCTGATGTCAGCCGAGAAGATCGAAGGCAATGCCCGCGACGACAGGCACCACGCCGATGAGCATGAAGGCGGGAAGGAAGCAGACGCCGAGCGGCGCGGCGGCGCGTACGCCGACCTGACGGGCCCGCGCCTCCGCTTGCCAACGTTGCGCGGCCCGCAATTCCCCCGACAGCACGGTGATCGCCTCGGCGGGTGCCGTACCGGATGTGGCGGCACGCTGCAGGCCCCGGGCTAGCGGCGCCAAGGCCGGCGTCGCCTGGGAGAGGGCCCGATAGGCGCTGGCCGGCTCCCCGCCGAGGCGCAAGGTGGCCACCAGCGGTCGGAGGCGGTCGGCCAACGGCCCGCCGAGCGCCTCGGCGACGGCGGCCAAACCGTCGACCGGTGGGGAGCCGGACGCAAGGCAGGCGGCGAGCAGGTCTGCCGCGAGCGGCAGGTCCGCCTGCAACCTGACCCGCTCCCGACGCACCGCTGCGGGTTCGAGTCGGCGCAGCCACCGCTCCAGGGCGAGAGCTACGAGCAGGCCGAGGACGAGTCCGGCGATCCCTCCGATGGTGATGGCGAGGCCGGCGCCAGCCACGGTGACGGCCAGTATCCGGTTCCTCGCCGAGCCAGCCGAGCCGGACAAACCCGACGGGCCGCCCCGCCGAGCGCGTGACGGACGAGCGTCGGCAGTGGTTCTCTGCTCCCCCACGTCGAGCAGCGTGCGGAGCCGGGCACTCACCGGTGCCCGCCCGGTGTCCATCGCCACGGCGACCGCGGCGCCGGCGAGGACGGCAGCTGCCCACGCACTCATCCCGGCTCCGCGGCCCTCTTGGACAGCTGCTCCACCCACAGCAGCCCACATCCGTCGAGCACCAGCCCGGCCACGAGGCATCCCACCCCCCACGAGGTCCCGAGCAGCACTTCCCATGGCCGCGCGCCCAGCCCCGCGCCGAGGACGAGCCCGAACGCCGGGAGCGCGGCCAGCAGCCGCGCGCTGGCGCGGGGGGCGGCGAGTTGCGCCGTCACTTCGCGGCGCACGGCTTCTTCGCCACGCAGGCCCTCACCAAGTCGGCCAAGGGCGGCGGCGAGCCCGGCACCGCTGCTCTCCGAGACCCGCCAGCAGGCGGCGAGGTGGCGCAGGCCCTCGACACCTGGGCGTCCCGCCGCCACCTGCAATTCAGCGGTCACGTCACCACCCAGCTCGGCGGCTGTTACGGCGGGCAGCAGAAACTCAGCGAGCACCGGAAGCGCGGCCGACGCCTCCCGAAGCGCCGTCGCGGGGGTACGGCCGGCGGTCAGCTCGGCGGCCAGGGCACCACACAACTCGGTCACCGCGGCCCGTCGGGCCTGCTCCTGGACCCGCCAGGTGTGGCGTTGGCGGATCCACCGCAGCGCCGTGGGCGCGGCGGGCAGCAGCGGGAGAAGCGCCGTCCAGGGGGGCACCGGAAGTCCCAGCAGCACGAGCGGAGCTGCGACCGGTAGGGCGGCGGCGGCCATGCGCCGGCCTACCGGCTGCCCGCTCGTCCCCGGTCCCCGCCTCAGCGGGGGTGTCGAACCCAGGCCCCGACGGACCGCAGTCGTCCTGCGCCCGCCGACAGGCATGACACCCGAACGAGTGGCCTGAGCGCTCCGGAGTCGGACAAGCGGTAGCGGCGGGACGGCGAACCAGGCTGCCGCCGCGGCCAGCAGTGCTGCCACCAGCAGCGTCACCAGGCACCGCCCTCGCCGCCTAGCCGTTGCCGCAGCCGTGCGGCGGCCGGACCTGGGCACACCTCCCCCCCAGAGGTGAACCTCACCGCCGGCCGGGCGTGCACGTGGCCGGAGTCGTCACGGTCGAGCAGCGCCACCTCGCTGACACGGCGTACGCCGTCGCTCGTGCGGTGCAGGTGCACGACAGCGTCGAGTCCGGCGCCGAGCTGACTGTGCAGCGCCGCACGGTTCATGCCGGCGGCGGCGGCCAACGCCTCCAGGCGAGCGGGTACGTCAGCCGCCGCATTGGCGTGCACCGTGCCGCAGCCACCTTCGTGTCCGGTGTTGAGCGCGGCGAGCAGGTCGACGACCTCGGCGCCGCGGACCTCGCCGACGACGACCCGGTCCGGGCGCATCCGCAACGCCTGGCGGACCAGGTCGCGCAGGGTCACCTGTCCGACCCCCTCGACGTTGGGCGGACGAGCCTCCAGGCGCACGACGTGGGGGTGGTGCGGACGCAGCTCGCCGGAGTCTTCGACGAGCAACAGGCGCTCTGCGGCCGGGCAGCAACCGAGCAAAGTCGCCAGCAGGGTCGTCTTCCCGCTGCCGGTGCCGCCGCTCACCAGGAAGGACAAGCGCGCGGCCATTAACGCGCGCAGCAGCACAGCGCCAGCGGCCGGCAGCGATCCGGCCGCCACCAACTCGTCGAGGGCAAAGGCCCGGCGGCGCAGCACCCGGAGGGACACCAACGTGCCGAACGGCGACACGGGTGGGAGGACGGCATGCAGCCGGCTACCGTCGGGCAACCGGGCGTCGACATAGGGCGCCGCGTCATCGAGGCGGCGCCCGGCCACCGAAGCCAGCCGCTGCGCCAACCGGCGGACGGCGGGCTCGTCCGCGAAGCGAACGGTGGACAGGGTGAGTCCGGCACCTCTGTCGACCCAGACCTCGTGTGGTGAGTTGACGAGAACGTCGGTGACCTCGGGGTCGCGCAACAGCGGCTCGAGCGGGCCGGCACCGGACAACTCGGCCCGCAGCTCCCCGAGCACGTCGAGCACCGTCGAGTCGCCGAGAACGCCGCCCTCCGCGCGCAGCGCGGTGGCGACGTGGGCCGCGCTGGGCGGTACGCCGGACCGGGCGAGGTGGCCGCGCACCCGCTCGACCAGCAGCTGGTCGGGAGTGCCCGACCGGGTGCCCCGACTCCTCGGTCCGGAGCTCATGCGGCCGCCGCGCGACCCGGCGCGGGCAGGGCGTCGAGCAGTCCTGCGCACATCCGGGCGAGTGGGCCTTTCCCGCGCCGGGCGGGTGGCTCTCCGCGCTCCAGCGCGCCGGCGAGACCCGGCTCAGCCCGCATCTCACCCGCAAGCGGCAGAGCGAGGGAGTCGGCGATCATCGCGCCGGTCAGCCCGGAGGGCGCCGGTCCGCGGACAATCGCGCGCAGGTCCGCCGTGTGCAGACTGACCGCGGCGGCGACACGCGCCGCGGCAGCCACCGCTCTGATCTCCGCGGGCACGACCAGCAGGGTCAGGGTGCAGTGAGCCAGCGCCTCTTCGGCTGCCGCGTCGAGCCGTCGCGGCAGGTCCACGACGACCAGGTCGTTGCTTCGGCGCCCGGCGGTGAGCAACGCGCGCATGGCGTCGACGGGAATCGACAACGGACTGCTGCGGTCCCACGACAGCACTGTGAGGCCGCCGATCTCGGGAAGCGCCGCCCGTAGTGCCGGCCCGCTAACTCGACCTCTGGTGGCGGCGAGGTCGGGCCAGCGCATCCCTACGGCGTCTTCCCCGCCGATGACCATGTCGATCCCCCCGCCGAGCGGGTCGCCGTCGACGAGCAGGGTGCGACGGGACCGGTCCGTCCCAGCGAGCGCGAGCGCTGCCGCCAGCGTCGTTGCTCCCGCGCCCCCACGGCCGCCGATGACGCACACAGTGACGGCGTCGCCGAGTCCGCGCTCCACGCCTTCCGCGAGCCGTTCGACCAACCAGGCCTCCCCGTCGGGGAGAAAGACGACGTGCTCGGCGCCGACGCCCACCGCACGTCGCCAGACAGCCGCATCATCGAGATCGTGGCTAACCACGACGACATCGGGTCGGCGAGGCGGGGCGCTGGCCGCGAGCGCCTGCGCCAGGTCGCCGCCCACCAGCACGAGCGGGGCAAGAGACCAGGCGCGGCGGGCCGCGGCGACGTCCGCGGCGACGGTGAGCTCCACCCCGGCCGCCGCACCGAGGCGCAACACGTCGTCGAGCAACTCGGGGTCGCCGGTCAGCAGCAGCGGCAGCGGGTCAACGGGCACGAGACCTCCTCTGGTGGGAGGTCCAATCTGCGGCTGCTGCAACCGCTGCGGTGGCCGGGAGCCCGCTCTGTGGACGGCTGCGAAGGATTCGTTGCGTGTGGACGAACCGCAGAAAGGTCGCCATCAACGGCGCCTGAGGGGGCCCGCACGTGCGGCGACCCCCGCTGGGGGGGAGAGCGGGGGTCGCCTTGGGGACCAGCTCCGGGGGGGAGGAGCCGGGCCCTCGACAGCCGGGGGAGGCTGCCGCGCTCAGTCTCCGCGCTTACCGACGCAACGGCAAGTGAGCGGGTTACACGGTAGACGATCCACCGGTTTCCTAAGCTGATCCCTGTGGACGACGCGCCGGCGACCCGGACAGCGGCATTCTTCGATCTCGACAAGACGGTCATCGCGCGATCGAGCGCGCTGGCGTTCAGCCGATCGTTCTACCAGGGCGGGCTGATCAACAGGCGGGCCGTCCTGCGCAGCGCGTACGCCCAGTTCGTCTTCCTCGCCGGTGGCGCCGATCACGACCAGATCGAGCGGATGCGCCGATACCTCTCGTCGCTGTCGACGGGTTGGGACGTGCAACAGGTTCGCGAGATCGTCGCAGAAACCCTGCACGACCTGATCGATCCGGTCATCTACGACGAGGCAGCGACGCTCATCGAAGAGCACCACCTGGCCGGCCGAGACGTAGTGATCGTCAGCACGTCGGGCGCGGAGGTGGTGGAGCCGATCGGCGAGCTGCTCGGCGTCGATCGGGCCATCGCCACCCGGATGGTGGTGGGCGACGACGGCCGCTACACCGGCGAGATCGAGTACTACGCGTACGGCGAGAACAAGGCAGCCGCCGTCCGCGAGCTAGCGCGCGCCGAGGGCTATGACCTCGGGCGCAGCTACGCCTACAGCGACTCCGTCACCGACGTGCCGATGTTGGAAGCTGTCGGCTACCCACATGCGGTGAATCCGGATCGCGCACTGCGTAAGGAGGCCGCTATTCGAGGGTGGCCGGTGCTCGCCTTCGAGCGTCCGGTCTCCTTGCGCCGTCGGTTCGCCCGGGTCTCCTCCCGCCCTGTTCTCGCCGCCTCGGCGCTTGGTGCGGGCGTCGCCGCAGCAGGTGTGGTGTGGTACGCCGCCCGCCGCCGCGAGCGCCGAACGCCTCACCGCGTCACCGTCCGATCCGCCACTGGCGCCTGGGCCAAGTCGGTGACCCACCTCGCCCGAAGGTAAAGATCAAGCTCGCCCTCTTCCCCTCGGGTAGCCGAAGAGTTACAAAGGGACCACGGAAAGCGTGTCGGCTGGCTACCGCCCTTCGGCACACGATCCGCGCACGGCAGCCGGGCACCCACGCGGCGACCAGCCCATGTACGGGCGTCGAGACCAGGCTTGTCCTGATCCGATGACGTGAAGCACGCCTGGTAACTCGCACTGCCGTGTCAGCGACGGCGTCCCTTCGGGGGCGCCGTCGCATTTGCGAGCGTGCGGGTGCGGATCAACCCCGCAGCAGGGCTTCGCAGACAGCGAGCCCCTCCTGGGCCCCCTGCTCGACCGCCCCCGCGCAGTGCACCACCCAGGCCGCCACACCGGCGGGCGCGCCGACCAGATAGCCCTGCGCGGCCGCGCCGTACGCCGCCCGCGGACTCCCCGGGCCGGCGGCATCCGCTCCATCCAGATGGCCAACCTCCGGAATGCTCACTGCCGCTGGATCGAACCCCCGGGTGATCAGCACCAGTCGGCTGGCCGCGCGGGCCACCACCCCGTTGCCGGCGGGGAACGGCCGCAGGGCGAGCAGTTCACCGTGGACGACCGCGGCCAGCACGAGCGCGGAAGCGTCGCCGGGTGTAGCCACCAGGCGGGCCAGCGCGTCCAACCGGGCGCTCACCGTGGCCGGCGACGGCGCGGTCGCCAACCCGAGCGGGTCCTCCACCGCCTCGCCGTCGTCGCGCGGCCGGCCGAGCCGGTCGTGCGCCAGCAGATCCGCAGCGGCCAAGGCGTGCAGCCGGGCCAATACCTGCAGTGGCGCCTTGACCCAGGCACTTCGCACCGTGCCGAGTTCGGCGCCGGCGCGAAGCGCACCTCGTACGACGCCCGCTCCCCGGCGGTCGGGGACCTCCTCGAGGCGGCGTACGTCGGCAAGCGGCCAGTCCGCGCCGTCCAGCGCAGCCGAGGCGCGCGCGCCCCGTAGGGCCCCGGCAAGGCGCACCTCCTCACCGCGGCGGCGCAGCACCCGGTGGGTGAGCAACCGGTCCACGGCCACCCGAGCCTGCGCGACAGCTGCCTCCACCCCGGGCAACGCGCTGACTCCGGCCAGCGGGTCCGACGACACGCAGGAAACCTATGGGGCACTCGCGGCGTGTGCCCGCATGCCATGACCGCCGCTACTCGCTACGGTGACCCAGGTCACACTGCGGCGTCCGCCGTAGCGCCTTTAGCACCACTTCACGAGTCAGCTGAGGTGAGGCCAGTGAGTACCAGCGAGCAGCGCCCGAACGTTCCGCCGGCTGGTGCCACGGAGCATCGCCGGGCGGATCCCACCGACACCTATCAGGCCGTCCAGGCAAGCGAAGAGTTCCAAGAGTTGCGGCGGCGCTTCCGCGCGTTTGTGTGGCCGGCGACCATCGTCTTCCTCGCGTGGTACCTGCTCTACGTGGTGCTCTCGGGGTGGGCACGTGGCTTCATGGGCACCGATCTCATCGGCAACATCAACGTGGCGTACGTCTTCGGGTTGCTGCAGTTTGTCTCTACCTTCGTCATCGCGTGGCTCTACTCCCGCTACGCCAACCGGCACCTGGACCCGAAGGCTGAACAGATCGCCCGCGAGTTCCACCTCGACCAGGAGGTGCCCCGATGAGTGTCCCCATGAGTGTCCCGACGAGTGTCCCGGTGCACGCCCAGCTGCTGGCGCAGGAGGCGACGGTCTCCACCGGACAGCGTGCGCTGACCATCTCGCTGTTCACCATCTTCGTCCTCGCCACGCTCGGCATCACGGTATGGGCGAGCCGCAACACCCATACCGCTGCCGACTTCTACGCCGGCGGACGATCCTTTTCCGGCGCCCAGAACGGCATGGCCATCGGCGGCGACTACATGTCGGCGGCCAGCTTCCTCGGCATCGCCGGCATCATCGCGCTGTTCGGCTACGACGGCTTCCTGTACTCCATCGGCTTCCTCGTCGCCTGGCTCGTGGCGCTGCTGCTGGTGGCAGAACTCATGCGCAACTCGGGCAAGTACACGATGGGCGACGTCCTCGCCTTTCGCATGCGCCAGCGGCCGGTGCGCACGGCGGCCGGCATCTCCACGATCGTCGTGTCCATCTTCTATCTGCTCGCACAGATGGTCGGCGCCGGTGCGTTGGTGACTCTGCTGATCGGTGTGGAGAGCGACGCGGCGAAGAACCTGACGATCGTGCTCGTAGGAGCACTGATGATCGTCTACGTCGTCTTCGGCGGCATGAAGGGCACCACGTGGGTGCAGATGGTCAAGGCGGCGCTGCTTATGACGGGCGCAACCCTCGTCACCATCCTCGTGATGTTCGAGTTCAACTGGAACATCAGCGAGCTGCTCGGTACGGCAGCAGCGGAAAGCGGCAGAGGTGACGCCTTCACCGAGCCGGGCCAGCGCTACGCCACCGAAGCGCAGGGACTGACCGGCAAGCTCGACCTCATCAGTCTCGGGCTGGCGTTGGTGCTGGGCACCGCGGGCCTGCCGCACATCCTTATCCGCTTCTACACCGTTCCGACCGCACGCGAGGCCCGCAAGTCTGTGCTGTGGGGCATCGGGATCATCGGCTCCTTCTACCTGATGACGATCGCACTGGGCTTCGGGGCGGCGGCGCTGGTGGGAAGCGACGCGATCCGCGAACAGAACAGTGCGGGCAACACGGCGGCGCCGCAGCTGGCCCGGGAGATCGGGACGCGCGTCTTCGGTGAACTCGGCGGCACGCTCATGCTTGCCTTCATCGCGTCGGTCGCGTTCGCGACGATCCTGGCGGTCGTCGCCGGGCTCACGTTGGCCTCCTCGTCGTCGTTCGCGCACGACATCTACGCCAACGTCATCCAC
>JBBSMJ010000008.1:0-13247 GCA_038233235.1 Actinomycetes bacterium
ACGTCCCGCGGCTGGTCGAGCCGCGGGACGGAAGCGAGCAGGCCGCCGGTGTAGGGGTGACGGGGTACGCCGAACAGCTCGTAACGGGAGGCCGACTCGACGACGCGACCGGCGTACATGACGTTGACGGTGTCGCAGAGCCCGGCGACCACACCCAGGTCGTGGGTGATCATGATGAGGGCGGTACCGGACTCCTCGACGAGCTCCCGCAGCAACTCGAGGATCTGTGCCTGGATGGTGACGTCGAGCGCGGTGGTCGGCTCGTCGGCAATGAGCAGCCGCGGTTGACACGCCAGCGACATCGCGATGAGCGCCCGCTGACGCATCCCGCCGGACAGCTGGTGGGGATAGTCCTTCAGCCGGCGCGTGGGGTCCGGGATGCCGACCCGCCGCAGTGCCGCGGACGCTTCCTTGCGGGCATCGTCCCCCTTCATGCCGCGGTGGCGGGAGAGCACCTCGGTGACCTGCAGTCCGATGGGGATCACCGGATTCAGCGACGACATCGGGTCCTGGAAGACCATCGCGATGTCGCGGCCGCGCATGTCGCGCAGCGCATTGTTGGACATCGTGAGCAGGTTTCGACCCTCGAAGTGCACGGTTCCCGAGACCCGCACGCCGCGTTTGGGCAGCAAACCGAGGATGGCCAGCGACGTCACCGACTTGCCGCAGCCGGACTCCCCGACGAGACCGACGGTCTGGCCTGGTTCGACGGAGAAGCTGACACCGTTGACGGCGACGACGTCGCGGCGACCCTTGCGGGTGAAGGTGACGCCGAGGTCGTCGACCTCGAGGAGTGCCATGGGCTACCGCCGGTACTTGGGGTCGATGGCCTCGCGCAGCGACTCGCCGAGCAGGGTGAAGCCCAGTGCGGAGAAGACGATAGCGAGTCCGGGGAAGACAGCCAGCTGCGGGGCCACCGCCAGATAGCGCTGGGTGTCGGCCAGCATTCGGCCCCACTCCGGGACGCTCGGGTCGGCGCCGCCGAGCCCGAGGAAGGACAGTGCCGCGGCGTCGATGATCGCCGTGGCCAGGGTCAGCGTCCCCTGCACGATGACCGGGGAGACCGAGTTGGGCAACACGTGCTTGAGCACGATGTCGCGGTGGCGGACCCCGAGCGAGCGGGCGGCGAGGGCGTAGTCGGAGTCTCGTTGCGCGAGCATCTGCCCCCGCAACAGTCGGGCAAAAATCGGTATGTTGACGACCGCGATGGCGATCATGACCGAGGTGAGGCTCTGCCCGAGCGCGGCGGCGACCGCGATGGCGAAGAGCAGGCCGGGCACCGAGAGCATGATGTCGACGATGCGCATGACGAGGTTGTCGACCCACCCACCGAACGCGCCGGCGAGGAGACCGAGCAGGATGCCGCCCGTCGCCCCGAGGATCAGGGAGACAACGCCCACGATGAGGGACTGCCGAGCGCCGTAGATCACCCGGGACAGTTCGTCACGGCCCAGATCATCCAGGCCCAGCAGGTGCTCGGCGGTCGGCCCCGGGATGCTGGTTGGCGTGGTCTGGCCCACCCGTTCGGTCGGGCTGAACGGGGCGAGCAGCGGGGCGAAGATGGCCACGAGGACGAAGAGCAGGATGAGCACCGCGCCGATGATGGCGACCGGGTTACGGCGCAGCCGCTTCCACGCTTCGCCGAGCAGACTGCCGCCGGTTTCCTCGCCGGAGTCGGCCCGCTCGACGGCGAGCTCGGCCTGCGACAGGCTCACTGGTTCCTCACCGGCGTGTCACCGGACCCTCACCCGCGGATCGATCAGACCGTAGGAGATGTCGACCACAAGGTTGACCAGCACGTAGATCACCGCGATGAACAGGATGAATCCCTGCAGGACGGCGTAGTCGCGGAAGGAGATGGCGCCGAAGACGAAGCTGCCCACACCGGGAAAGGCGAAGACGGTCTCGGTGAGAATCGCGCCGGAGAGCAGCAGCCCGGTCTGCAGACCGATGATCGTGGCCACCGGCAGCATGGCGTTGCGCAGCACGTGCCGCCGGGTGATGGTGCCCTTGACCAGGCCCTTGGCCTCTGCGGTGCGCACGTAGTCCTCGTGGACGACGTCGAGCACGGACGCGCGGGTGATGCGCACGATGATGGCCAGCGGGATGGTCCCCAAGGCGATGGCGGGCAGGATCAGGTGCTGGAGTGCGTCCCACGCCGCGTTCCAGTTGCCGGTGACCAGCCCGTCGAGCACGTAGAAGTTCGTCGGATGGTCGACGATGAGGCGCACATCCTGTCGACCAGAGGTCGGTAGCACGCCGAGCTTGACGGCGAAGATGTACTTGAGGATGAACGCGAGGAAGAACACCGGGATGGTGATGCCGAGCAACGACCCGCTGACCGACAAGTTGTCCAGCCAGGTGCCGTAGCGGCGGGCCGCGAAATAGCCCAGCGGAATTCCGATGCCCACGGCGAAGATCATCGCCGCCACGGAAAGCTCGATCGTGGCGGGGAACCGCCGTTGGATCTCGTCGATGACCGGCTGATTGGTGCGGATGGACGCCCCGAAGTCCAGCTGCGCCGCCCGCCGTACGAAGGAGAAGTACTGCTCGTACAGCGGGCGGTCCAGCCCGTAGAGGCTCTCGATTCTGGCAATTTGCTCCGGCGTCGCCCGCTCCCCCAGGAGGGCCACGGCGGGCCCTCCTGGGAGCGCTCGCACCCAGATGAACAGGAGTACGGACAGCCCGAAGAGGATCGGGACCAGCAGCAGCAGCCGCCGGACGACGAACCGGAGCATCGGGGAGGTCAGCCCTCGCTCAGGGTGACCTTGTTGAAGTCCTCGTTGTTGACCGGGCTGGGCACGTAACCGTCGACGCCGGGCCGGAAGGCAATGGCGGGTTCGGTGTGGACGTAGGGCAGACCCGGCAGGAACTCCATGATCTGGGCGTTGATGTCCTGGTACAACTCCTCCCGCTTGTCCTGGTCCGGCTCCGCCTCGGCCTCGTCGAGTGCGTTGAACAGCTGCTGGTTCTTGAAGCCCCACGACTTCTGCGGCGTTTGGAAGAAGGTGCCGATGAAGTTGTCCGGGTCGCCGAAGTCGCCGGTCCACCCGAGCAGGTACATCTGCGCCTTACCGTTGTCGACCGCGTCGAGGTAATCGGGGCTCCACGGAGCGGACTTGCTGGTGACGGCGATGCCGGCGGCCTCCAGGTCAGCCTTGATCAACTGGAAGTTACCGGCCGGGTCTGGCATGTAGGGCCGGCTGACGTCGGTGGGGAACCAGAACTCGACCGCCGGCTTGGTGATGCCCGACTCCTCGATCAGCTGCTTCGCCTTGTCCGGGTCGTAGTCGTAGGTCGGCACGCCGTCGTTGTAGCCCCACAGCTGGGGGGGCTGGAACTGGGTGGCGACCTCGGCACCCTCCGGGTACTTCGTCGTCACCAGGTCCTCGCGGTTGATCGCGTAGGCAACGGCCTCGCGGAACTTCGGGTTGTCCATGGGCGGACCGGACTGGTTGAACCCGATGTAGCCGACGTTGAAGGCGGGCCGGCGCAAGATCTGGAAACCGGCGTCCTCCAAGGCTTGGACGTCGGAGGGGTCGACCAGGTCGTAGCCGTCGATGTCGCCCGCCTCCAAAGCCTGGCGGCGGGCCGGGCCGTCGGCGATCGGGCGGAAGATGACGGTGCCGATCTGGGCCTTGTCTCCCCAGTAGTCCTCGTTGGCCGTGATCGTCAACTTGTCACCCCGCGTCCAGTCCTGGAACTTGTACGGGCCGGTGCCGGTGGGGTGCTCGGTGCCGTAGGTGCCGGTGAACTGCGGCGACTCGCCCGACCCTGAGACATCGTCGGCGCCGAACTCCTGGAGAGCCTGCGGGCTCGCCATCGAGAACGCCGGGAGGCTCAGCGAGGTGAGGAACGTCGCCGAAGGCTTGGACAGCGTGATGACGGCGGTCGTCGGGTCCTGCGCCTCGCAGGAGGAGTAGAGGCTCTCCGGGAGGTCGCCCTCGTTCTGCGCGAAGCCGCCGAAGACCGTCTGCCAGTAGTAGGAGACCGACGGGCTCTGCAGGATGTCGGTGAAGTTGTACCAGCGGTCGAAGTTGGTACAGACCGCCTCGGCGTTGAACTCGCTGCCGTCGTGGAACGTCACCCCCTCGCGCAGGCTGAAGGTCCACGTGGTGCCTGCCTCGTCGACCTCCCACGATTCGGCGAGCGCCGGGACGATGTCCGTGCCGCCCGCCTCGGTGGTCACCAGGCCTTCGAAGATCTGCCGGATGACCCGGATCGACTCGCCGTCGCTGACGAACGCGCCGTCGATGATCACTGGGTCGGCCGACGCGCCGAAGACGAGCGTCTTGGCGCTTGCCGCGGAGTCGTCAGTGCCACCGGTGTCGCCGCCGGTGGTCGGGCCACCGGAGTCGCCACCGCAGGCCGCCAACGTGACCGCGAGGACCCCACCCATCGTCGCCGCGAGCACCCGCCGCGGATTCGGACTCAGTCGCATCTTCCACCTCGCGCACAGAGAAAGGGCCGGCTCGGACGAACCAGCGTGGGCGTGAGACTAGCGATGAGTGACGGCCGGGTGAACAAGGTCACTGCGCGGGAGCGGTCCCGATTCGGCAACGATTCCGCTTGGGCGACCTGAGCGCAGCTGCGTACTCACCGTCTGTTGCGGCTGGCACGAGGGGGTCAGCACGTAGGCTGGGCTGCCGTCCGGGTGGACCGCTCGCGGCGAGTGGAGTGCCGAATCGGGCGCAAGAGAGGACCGACGTGACCGTGCCGGGGGAGCTCCCGAAGCTCACTGCCCCGGTGATGCTCGCGGCTTTCGAGGGCTGGAACGACGCCGGAGACGCCGCGACCTCCGCCGTCGAGCACCTCGAGGACGCGGGGGACGCCACCCCGCTGGCGGCGCTGGATCCCGAGGACTACTACGACTACCAGGTCAACCGGCCTTCGGTAGAGCTCGACAACGCCGGTGTACGCCGGGTCTCCTGGCCCACCACCCGGCTCTCCGTGGCAGCGCTCCCCGGCCTCCAGCGCGACCTCGTCCTCGTACGCGGGATCGAGCCGAGCATGCGCTGGCGAGCATTCTGCGTCGAGTTGATCGACCTGGCTCGAGAGTTGAAGGTCGAGCTGGTGGTGACCCTCGGCGCGTTGCTGGCCGACGCGCCGCATACCCGGCCGGTTCCGGTGTCCGGCACGTCCTCCGACCCGGGGTTGTCCCGTCGGTTGCGACTCCAGCCGTCCCGGTACGAAGGTCCGACCGGGATCGTGGGCGTGTTGCAGGACGCCTGCACGCGAAGCGGCCTGCCGGCGGTGTCGTTCTGGGCCGCCGTACCCCATTACGTCGCCCAGCCGCCCTGTCCCAAGGCGGCCGTCGCTCTGCTGCGGCGCGTGGAGGACCTGCTCGACGTACCCGTCCCGCTGGGCGACCTGCCGGAGCAGGCGCGCGCCTGGCAGACCGGCGTCGACGAACTGGCCGCCGAGGACAGCGATGTCGCGGAGTACGTACGGTCGCTGGAGCAGGCGAAGGACGCGGCGGAGCTCCCGGAAGCCAGCGGGGAGGCGATCGCGCGCGAGTTCGAGCGATACCTGCGTCGGCGGGGGCCGGGTGCCGGTGGGCCGAGCGGTTCACCCGGACCAAGCGGACCGGGCGGCAGCCGCGGCCCCAGCCGCCCCTGAGCTGACCGTTTCGCCCGGTGAGTCAGAGGCGTATGCCGAGCAGGGCATCGGCGACCTGAGCGATCAGTCGGGGAGCGGCCACGTCGTCGTCGACACCTCCCGCGGCCAACGCCGCCCCGGCCCAGCGGTCGACCGCCGCAAGGGCCGCGGGGGCTCGTAGGTCATCGGCGAGGGCTCCGCGTACCTCGGCGAGCAGCCCGGTGGGGTCCGGCCCGCCGGGCAGCGCGACCGCTGCCCGCCACCGCGTCAGCCGCGCTTCGGCGCGGCTGAGGTCCGCCCCGGCCCAGGACCAGTCGGCGCGGTAGTGATGGTCGAGCAGCGCCAGGCGTACGGCAGCCGGATCGACCCCATCCTTCCGGAGCCCGGACACCAGGACGAGGTTGCCCTTGGACTTGGACATCTTTGCCCCGTCCAGCCCGACCATCCCGGCGTGGACGTAGGCGCGGGCGAACGGCGGCGAACCGTTGACCACGTGGCCATGGGAGGCGCTCATCTCGTGGTGGGGGAACACCAGGTCGCTGCCACCGCCCTGCACATCGAAGACGGCACCGAGATGCTCCAGCGCGATCGCGGTGCACTCGACGTGCCAGCCCGGTCGCCCCGGGCCGTACGGCGACTCCCAGGCCGGCTCGTCCGGCCGGGCGGCCCGCCACAGCACCGGGTCGAGCGGATCCTTTTTTCCCGGTCGCTCGGGGTCGCCGCCGTTGGCGCCGGAGAGCTCACTCATCCGAGCGGCGTCCAGCCCGGACACCTCGCCGAAGGCCGGGTCGGCGCTCACCGCGAAGTACACGTCCCCGTCGACCTCGTAGGTCGCGCCGCGTTGCCGCAGCAAATCGATGACGGTGACGACGGCCGGGATCGCCTCGACCGCTCCGACGTAAGCGGTCGGCGGCAGCACCCGCAGCGCGGCCATGTCCGCGCGGAACAGTTCGGTCTCCCGGGCGGCCAGCTGCGTCCAGTCCACGCCGGTCTGCGTCGCCCGCTCCAGCAGCGGGTCGTCGACGTCGGTGACGTTCTGCACGTACCGCACGTCGTAGCCACCGTCCCGCCAGACCCGGTAGGCCAGGTCGAAGGCCACGTAGGTGGCAGCGTGTCCGAGGTGGGTGGCGTCGTACGGCGTGATTCCGCAGACATACAGGCTGGCCTCCGGCCCGTTAGCTGCCGGGCGGAGCTGGCCACTCGGGGTGTCGTGCAGGCGCAGTTGGAGCCCCCGACCGGGCAGCCGCGGAACCTGCGGTGCCCGCCAAGACTCCATGTTCACGAGCCTAGCGACGGCGCCTGGTCGGGACCCGCTGGCTAGAACGGGGGCCAGGGGATCGCTGGCCACTCCTCGCTGGGCTCCGGGTAGCGGCCGGTGCGCAGTAGTCGCTTGACCCGATGTCGGGTGGCCCTCACCTCCTCGACGGTCAGCAGGCGGCCGAGGTCGCGGGCGAGATCGCCGCTCGCCGGGTCGAGCATGGTGGCGAGGTCACAGAGCACGTCCAGCGCCTCCGCGGGCAACCGCTTGCCGCGCCAGCGCCACAGCAGGGTGCGCAGCTTGTCGTCGAGGGAGAAGCACACCCCGTGGTCGACGCCGAAGATATGTCCGTCCGGCATGGGCAACAGATGTCCACCCTTGCGGTCGGCGTTGTTGACCACCGCGTCGAAGACCGCCATACGGCGCAGCTGCGGATGGTCGCTGCGCGCCAGCGCGACGAGATCGACGTTCTCGTCTACGTCGATCCACAGCTGGCACATCCCCGGCCCGAACGGACCGTCCCGCAGCACCGTGGGCGGTACGACGGACCAGCCGGTGGCTTCCGACACCAGGTACGCCGCCACCTCCCGGTTGGCGAGCGTGCCGTCCGGGAAGTCCCACAACGGCCGCTCCCCGGCGACCGGCTTGTAGACGCAGGCGGCGCTCAGCCCGTCGAGTTCGATCGTGCACCACAGCGTGGCGTTGGAGGCGTCGACCAGCCGTCCGGCGATGTCGATCCGACCGTCGCAGAGCAGCCGCACCGCCTGCCCGGTGTCGAGCGCGCTGCCGGTCAAGCGCGGGTCGACGGCCGGTGACCGTTCATGCGCGGGCACAGGTGGCCCTCGGGGTTCATGGGCAGCCCGCAGAAGGGACACGGGGGTCGGCCCGCCGACACCACGGCTTGCGTCCGCTTCACAAAGGCGCGGGCCATCGGTCCGGTCAAGCGCACCCGCAGCAGGTCGGGGCCGTCCACGTCGTCGTCGTCGTCCTCCAGCAAGGGGGGGCTCTCCTCCGCCCCCTCGGGATCAAGGGCCTGCGCCTCGATGACGACACGTTCGGTGTCGGCGTCCCAGGCCAGGGCCATCGTTCCCACCCGGAAGTCTTCGAGGATCGGTTGCTCGAGCGGCGCCATGTCCTCGACGTCGGTCGGGACGCCCGCGGGGACCGGAGCGGAACCGCCGCTGCGGCGCACCACCTGGTCGAGCAGGTCGTCCACCCGATCAGCGAGGACGGCGACCTGCTCCTTTTCGAGCCCCACGCTCGTCACCCGCCCGCCCGCGCGGGCCTGCAAGAAAAAGGCGCGGGCGCCGGGTTCGCCGACAGTCCCCACCACGAAACGCTCGGGGGGGTCGTAGAGGAACACCTGACGCGGCAACGCTTCCTCCGTCCTCGCTCGATCCGGTCAGTCCGACCCTACGGCGCCCCACCTCCCAGCGTCCCCAGCACTCGCCGCCAGCCCTCGCCGCCAGCCCTCGCCGCCAGCATTCCCCGCCAGCACTCCCCGCCAGCCGCCCCAAGCCACCCGCCCCATGTCAACGCGGAAAGAAATCCACCGCAGCGACGGAAAAGTTTCCGCGTTCGCGGCAGAACCCACCACACCCAGGGCGCGGCGGCATCCGACCCCACGGCGCGGCGGCATCCGACCCCACGGCGCGGCGGCATCCGACCCCACGGCGCGGCGGCGTCCTACCCGGCGCCACCGCCGACCGCGGCGTCGCTGGTGACGGGTGACCGCTTGCGGCGGCGCCGCCGGGCCGGCAGCAGCCCCTCCACCCCGCCGCCGGTGTCGTTCAGCCGCAGCAGGAAGGGCCGGAGCGGGGTGTAGCGCAGTACCGTCAACGAGGCGGGGTCGACGGCGATGCGTTGGAAGAGGTCCAGGTGCAAGCCGAGCGCGTCGGCGACGATCGCCTTGATGACGTCACCGTGGCTGCACACCGCGTAGGTCGCGTCGTCGCCCAGCCGGGAGTTCCACTCGCGTACGGCGGAGACGGCGCGGGCCTGGGTTTCACGCAGAGCTTCACCGCCCTCACCGGGGAATGTGACCGCGCTCGGATGGGCTTGCACGGCCTTCCACAGCGGGTCACGGGCAAGCTTCTTCAGCTCCCGACCCGTCCAGTCGCCGTACCGGCACTCCCCCAGCCGCTCGTCCACGTGGATCGCGAAGCTTTCCGGGCGGCCGGCGGCCAGCGGTTCCACCGTCTCTCGACAGCGCTGCAGCGGGCTGGTCACCACCGCGGTCAGCGGTACGGGACGTAGTCGCTCGGCCAGCGCGGTCACCTGCTCGCGCCCCCGGTCGGCCAAGGCAACCCCGGGGGTCCACCCGGCGAGGACACCGCTCGTGTTCGCGTCGGTGACCCCGTGGCGCACCAGCAGAACGGTGGACATGGCGGCGACTCTAGAGCGCACAATGATGCGGTGATCGTGGACTGTGCCATCTACCGCGACGGCCACCGTCAGGCGGTGAACGGCGACCTCGGGAAGGCTCTCCAGGATGCCCGCTGCACGGACGGCTTCGTCTGGATAGGCCTGCACGAGCCCGATCAGTCCGAGTTCGCTCGGGTCACGGCAGAGTTCGGTCTGCATGCGTTAGCCGTCGAGGATGCAGTCAAGGCTCACCAACGGCCCAAGTTGGAGGCGTACGGCGACACGCTGTTCCTCGTTCTCAAGACCTTGAGGTACGTCGACCGCACCTCGGACATCGAAAGTGGCGAGCTGATGCTCTTCGTCGGCGACAGCTTCGTGGTGTCCGTGCGGCATGGGCAAGCCAATCCCTTGGCTCAGGTGCGTCGACGGCTGGAGTCCCGTGACGAGATCCTGCGATGCGGTCCCTCAGCGGTCCTGTACGCCGTCTGCGACGCAGTGGTCGACACCTACACCGAGATCTCCGCCGAGGTGCAACTCGATGTAGAAGCAGTCGAGTCTCGCGTCTTCTCCGCCGATCGTTCGAACGACGCCGAAGCCATCTACCGGCTGAAGCGAGAGCTCTTGGAGTTCCGCCACGCCGTCACGCCGCTTGTCGAGCCGATGCGCGCGCTGGCCGGCGACGGAGTGGACGGCATTCACGTCGACACCCGACCGTTCTTCCGGGACGTCGCTGACCACGTCGTTCGTGTCGGCGAACAGGTGGACGCCTGCGACGATCTGCTCACCGGCATCCTCAACGCCAACCTGGCCCAGGTGTCGGTACGGCAGAACGAAGACATGCGGCGCATCTCCGCATGGGTGGCGATCGTGGCCGTACCGACATTGGTGGCCGGGATCTACGGCATGAACTTCACCCACATGCCCGAGTTGACCTGGCGCTACGGCTACCCGCTGTCCTTGGCGCTGATGCTGGCCATCTGCGCCGTTCTCTATCGCGCCTTCAAGCGCAGCGGCTGGTTGTGACACAGGCGCCGCAGCGACTTCATCGCGGGGTCAGCACGCCGAGGATGAGCAGCGCCGCCACCAGCAGCCCGAGCCCGATGCGGTAGACGATGAAGGGCAGGAAGCTGTGGGTGCTTACGTAGCGGAGCAGGAACGCGATGGAGGCGTAGCCGAACACAAAGGCCAGCGCCGTGGCCAGCGCCGTATGCCCCAACCCCGGGCCGTCGCCGGAGAGCGCGTCCGGCAGCTCGAAGAGGCCGGAGGCGACGACCGCCGGGATAGCGAGGAGGAAGGCGTAGCGGGCGGCGGCCGCCCGCTGGTAGCCGAGGAACAGGCCGGCGCTGATCGTGGCCCCGGAGCGGGACACACCGGGCACCAGCGCGCACGCCTGGGCCAGGCCGAGCGTCACCGCGTCGCGCGCCCGCAGATCCTCGATGGGCTTCACGTTGCGCCCGCGGCGGTCGGCGACCAGCAGCACCAAGCCGAGGACGACGAGCGTCGTCGCGATGAGCCGCAGGTCGCGGGCCCCGGTCTCGATCTGGTCGCGGAAGAGGAAACCGAGCACGCCGATGGGGAGCGTGCCGACGATGATGTACCAGCCGAGGCGAGCGTCGAGGGAGCTGCGCAGCCGGGGATCGCGCAGCGACCGCAGCCAGGCAGCGACAATGCGCGCGATATCACGGCGGAAGTAGAGGATGACGGCGGCCTCTGTGCCGATCTGGGTCACCGCGGTGAACGCCGCCCCCGGGTCCTCCCACCCGAACAGCGCCGGGACGATGCGCAGGTGCGCGCTACTGGAGATCGGCAGGAACTCGGTGAGCCCCTGCACGATGCCGAGCACCACTGCCTCGAACCAGCTCACCCCGCGACCTCCTGGGCCCGCGCCACCGTGCGCAGCGCCTCGACCCGCTCGTCGAGAGTGGCGCCGTACGGCATGACCGACAGTGTGGTGACTCCCGCGGCGGCAAAGGCGCGCAGCCGGTCCACCAGCCGGGCCGGCGGGCCGATCAGCGACGTGGCGTCGAGGAACTCCAGGGGTACGGCGGCCGCGGCGTCGCGCTGCCGCCCGGCGAGGTACAGCGTCTGCACCTCCGCCGCCGCGTCGGCGTACCCCATCCGCACGGCCAGCCGGTTGTAGAAGTTGCGCTCCCGGCTGCCCATGCCGCCCAGGTAGAGCGCGGCATAACCGCGTACGGCGTCCGCGGCGGTCTCCACGTCGGCGGCGACGGAGAGCGGCGCGGTGGCAGCCACCTCGAAGCCGGTGAGGTCGCGGCCCGCCCGCTGGGCTCCGCGCCGGACGTGGGCGAGCTGTTCGGCTGCATGCTCCGGGGAGAGGAAGAGCGCCAGCCAGCCGTCGGCGATCTCTCCGGCGAGCTCGATGTTGCGGGGTCCGACAGCGGCGAGGTAGACCGGCAGGGCGGGGCGCACCGGGCGCATGCTGAGTCGCAGCGCCTTCCCGGCGCTGCCGGGCAGCGGCAGCGGGTAGTGCTCCCCGGCGTGGCGCACCGGCTCCCGGCGCAGCGCCATGCGGACCACGTCGACGTACTCGCGGGTGCGGGCCAAGGGCGCGTCGAACCGCACGCCGTGCCAT
The DNA here is from genome assembly GCA_038233235.1 of Actinomycetes bacterium. Taxonomy (GTDB): domain Bacteria; phylum Actinomycetota; class Actinomycetes; order JBBSMJ01; family JBBSMJ01; genus JBBSMJ01. The sequence continues at coordinate 11,814 of JBBSMJ010000008.1, forward strand.
CCCTCGGACACCTGCGGGCCGGAGACGCCGAGCCCGAGCCGGAATCGCCCTCCGGACAGTGCGTCGAGGGTGGCGGCGGTCATCGCGGTCAGGGCCGGGCTCCGGCCGGGTACCTGGAACACCGCCGCCCCGAGGTCGATCCGCTCCGTATGCGCGGCGAGGTAGGCCAGCAGCGTCGCCGCGTCCGACCCGTACGCCTCGGCCGCCCACACGACGGCGTAGCCCAGCCGATCCGCCTCCTGCGCCAGCGCGGTCGAGGCGGCGATTCCCTCGACCGGATCACCGGTGAGGTGGCCCAGGCTGAGCCCCAGCCGCACCTGCGCTCCTACCCCCGCCCCGCCGCCTGGACGACGCACCCGAGTGGCTCCCCGCGCGCCCCGCGACTGTAGCGGCGCCCCGGCGGTAACCTGCGCCGACATGCAGCGGCGCAGCCTCGGCCGGTCCGGGCTCCAGGTGTCCAGGCTGGCGCTCGGCACCATGGTGTGGGGTCGTGACACCGACGAACACGACGCGCGCGATCAACTGCGCGCCTTCCTCGACGCGGGCGGCACCCTCGTCGACACCGCTGACTCCTACGGCGACGGGGCGAGCGAGCGGGTCATCGGCCAGCTGCTGCGCGAGGTGGTGCCGCGCGCCGACCTGGTGATCGCGACCAAGGCGGTCTCCGTGGGGGGCGCGCGGCGCTACGACGCCTCTCGCCGCCACCTGCTCGCCGCACTCGACGGTTCCCTCGCCCGGCTGGGCACCGACCACGTGGACGTGTGGCAGCTGCACGCGTTCGACCCGCTGACCCCGCTGGAGGAGACGCTGTCCGCGGTGGACGCGGCGGTCGCCTCCGGCCGAGTGCGCTACGTCGGCATCTCTAACTACACCGGCTGGCAGACCGCACGCGCCGCCACGTGGCAGCAGGCGCTGCCCACCCGGGCACCTCTGGTGTGCACCCAAATGGAGTACTCCCTGCTGCAGCGCGGCGTCGAGCGGGAGGTCCTCCCGGCCGCCCGGCAGCTAGGGCTCGGCCTGCTCCCGTGGTCCCCGCTCGGCCGCGGCGTGTTGACCGGGAAGTACCGCTCCGGCACCCCGGCGGACTCCCGGGCGGCTTCCTCCCACCTCGCCCGCTTCGTGGAGCCCTACCTCACTCCGGAGGCGCAGCGGGTCGTCGGTGCGGTCGTCACCGCGGCCGAAGGCCTCGGCGTCTCCCCCGTCGAGGTCGCCCTGGCCTGGGTCCGTGACCGACCGGGGGTGGTCGCCCCGGTGGTGGGCGCGCGGACCACCACCCAGCTGCGTGCCTCGCTGGCGAGCGAGGCGGTCACCTTGCCGACGGAGATCCGGGAGGCGCTGGACGACGTCTCCGAGCCGGAGACCGGCTACCCGGAGGCCTGAGTCCCGCGCTGGCGGCCCCCTGGGGACAACCGGCTGCATCCGCCCGCTCCTCCC
>JBBSMJ010000009.1:0-12434 GCA_038233235.1 Actinomycetes bacterium
GGCATCCCCGAGGCGGAGAAGCAGCGCCTCATCTCCGGCGTAGCGGCCCAGTACGAAAGTGAAGTGGTCTACCACCAGATTCGGGAGGATTTGGAGGAGCAGGGGGTCCTGTTCCTCGACACCGACACGGCGCTGCGCGAGCAGCCGGAGCTGTTCCGTGAGTACTTCGGCACGGTGATCCCGGTCGGCGACAACAAGTTTGCCGCACTCAACACCGCGGTCTGGTCGGGCGGCTCCTTCATCTACGTGCCGAAGGGCGTGCAGGTCGAGATTCCACTGCAGGCCTATTTCCGCATCAACACGGAGAACATGGGCCAGTTCGAGCGCACGCTGATCATCGTCGACGAGGGCGCCTACGTGCACTACGTCGAAGGCTGCACCGCGCCGATCTACTCCTCCGACTCGCTGCACTCCGCGGTCGTCGAGATCATCGTGAAGAAGAACGCCCGCTGCCGCTACACGACCATCCAGAACTGGTCCAACAACGTCTACAACCTGGTCACCAAGCGGGCCATCGCGCACGAGGGCGCCACCATGGAGTGGATCGACGGCAACATCGGCTCCAAGGTGACGATGAAGTACCCCGCCGTGTGGCTGGTCGGCGAGCATGCCAAGGGGGAGACGCTGTCCGTCGCCTTCGCCGGCGAGGGCCAGCACCAGGACGCCGGGGCGAAGATGGTGCATGCCGCGCCGAACACCTCCTCCACGATCATCTCCAAGTCGGTCGCCCGCGGCGGAGGGCGCACCTCCTACCGCGGTCTCGTCCAAGTCCAGGAGGGGGCGCATCGCAGCCGGTCGACGGTGAAGTGCGACGCCCTGCTCGTCGACACGATCAGCCGGTCCGACACCTACCCCTACGTCGACGTCCGCGAGGACGACGTGACCATGGGGCATGAGGCCACGGTGTCCAAGGTCAGCGACGACCAGCTCTTCTACCTGATGAGCCGGGGCATGACCGAAGACGAAGCCATGGCGATGATCGTGCGCGGCTTCGTCGAGCCCATCGCCAAGGAACTTCCCATGGAGTACGCGCTGGAGCTCAACCGGCTCATCGAGCTACAGATGGAAGGGGCAGTGGGCTGAGCATGCCTGACCGCACCACACAGGATGTCTCAGCCGAGGTCGCGGTCGCGGCGTCAGCGCAGCAGGCGGCGGTCGCCGCGCAGGTGTTGCGCCCGGAGCCGGGAGGCGCGGACCCTAGCGGGTTGCGTCCGCACACTCACGGCGGGGAGCGTCGCAGCCCGCGGCCACAGCGGATCACGTCCTACGACGTCGCGGACTTTCCCGTGCCCACCGGCCGCGAGGAGGAGTGGCGGTTCACGCCGCTGGACCGGCTGGCTGGGCTGCTCGATGGCACGCCGTCGGAGTCATACCTCGACTGGTCGACGAGCCTGCCCGCCGGCGTAGAGGTCGCGGAGATCTCCACCGAAGATGCCGTCGCCGCCGGTGCCCCCGCGCCGGTCGACCGGCTTTCCGCGCTGGCCGTGCAAGAGGGCGGGGACGCCGTGCTCGTCAGCGTTCCCAAGGGGGTCGAACTCGACGAGCCGATCCTGCTACGGCTCGCTGGAAAGGGCAGCGACGACATCGTGTGGGGTCACGTGGTCCTCGACGTCGGGGCATTGTCCCGGGCCACTGTGGTCATCGAGCACACCGGCAGCGCCCGCTACGCCAGCAACGTCTCCGTACTCGTCGGGGAGGGCGCGCAGCTCGACCTGGTCTCCCTCCAACTGTGGGCCGACGATGCGGTGCACTCCGGGCACACCGGCGTACGCCTGGGTCGTGACGCCCGCCTCCGCTCGTTCCAGGTGACCCTCGGCGGCGACCTGGTCCGCATCGTCGAGACGGTGGAGTACGACGGTCCTGGTGGCGACGCCGAGCTCAACGGCCTCTATTTCGCCGACGCGGGGCAGCATCTCGAGCACCGACTGCTGGTCGAGCACACCGCCCCGCACTGCCGCAGCCGGGTCACCTACAAGGGGGCGCTGCAGGGCGCTGACGCGCACACCGTCTGGATCGGTGACGTGGTGATCCGCCCCGCCGCGGAGGGCACCGACACCTACGAGATGAACCGCAACCTCGTCCTTACCGACGGGGCCCGTGCCGACTCGGTGCCCAACCTGGAGATCGAGACCGGTGAGGTCGTCGGTGCCGGGCACGCCAGCACCACCGGCCGCTTCGACGACGAGCAACTGTTCTACCTGCAGTCCCGCGGGATCCCAGAGGAGGAGGCGCGGCGCTTGGTGGTGCGCGGCTTCTTCGCCGACCTCATCCAGCGCATCGGCGTCCCCCAGGTGCAGGAACGGCTGCTTGCTGCCGTCGACGAGGAGTTGCAGCGGGCGCATCCGCGCGGAGGTGACACGTGAGCGCCCCCGCTGCCTATGTCAGAGCGTGCGCCGTGGCCGACGTACCGGAGACCGGCGCGACCCGCGTCGTTATCGCCGGTACACCGATTGCCATCGTGCGCAGCGACGGCGAGGTCTACGCCATCTACGACGTCTGCTCCCACGCCGACGTCCCGCTGTCCGAGGGAGAGGTGGAGGACCAGACGATCGAGTGCTGGCTGCACGGCTCCCAGTTCGATCTGCTCACCGGTCGCCCCACCAGCCTGCCCGCCATCAAGCCCGTCCCCGTGTATCCCGTGAAGATCGATGGCGACGACGTCCTCGTCGCCGTTCAGGAGTCCTGACTGCATGGCCACGCTCGAGATCCACGACCTGCACGTCTCCGTCGAGGCCGACGGTGCGCCCAAGGAGATCCTCCGAGGTGTTGACCTCACCGTGAAGCAGGGGGAGACGCACGCCCTGATGGGGCCGAACGGTTCCGGCAAGTCGACGCTTGCCTACAGCGTGGCCGGCCACCCGAAGTACACCGTCGTCAGCGGCACCGTCACCCTCGACGGCGAGAATGTGCTCGCCATGACCGTCGACGAGCGGGCCAGGGCCGGCCTGTTCCTCGCCATGCAGTACCCGGTCGAGGTCCCCGGGGTGTCGGTGTCCAACTTCCTGCGGACGGCGGCCACCGCCGTCCGCGGTGAGGCACCGAAGCTGCGCACGTGGGTCAAAGAGGTGCGCGAGGCCATGAAGCAGCTCAACATCGACCCGGCGTTTGCCGAGCGCAGCGTCAACGAAGGGTTCTCCGGTGGGGAGAAGAAGCGGCACGAGATCCTGCAGTTGGAGCTGCTCGGACCGCGGATCGCCATCCTCGACGAGACCGACTCCGGTCTCGACATCGACGCCCTCAAGGTCGTTTCCGCGGGAGTGAACCGGGTGCGTGACGCCGGGCGCACCGGAACGCTGCTCATCACCCACTACACCCGGATCCTGCGGTACGTCAGGCCGGATTTCGTGCACGTCTTCATCGACGGCCGCATCGTCGAGGAGGGCGGTCCCGAGTTGGCGGAGCGGCTGGAAGCGGAGGGCTACGAGCGTTTCGTCCGCGGGGGCGGTCCGGCGTGACCGCGTCGCCGCAGCTGCGCACGCCGACCTACGACGTCGAGCGCGTCCGTGGTGACTTCCCGCTGCTGGCTCGTACCGTCCGCGGCGGCCGTCCGCTGATCTACCTCGACAGCGGTGCGACCTCACAGAAGCCGCGGCAGGTGCTCGACGCGGAGCGCGCGTTCTACGAGCGGCACAACGCCGCGGTGCACCGCGGTGCGCACCTGCTGGCCGAGGAAGCTACCGACGCCTACGAGGATGCACGGGCGAAGGTCGCGAGCTTCGTCGGTGCGGCGCCCGACGAGATCGTCTTCACCAAGAACGCCACCGAGGGCATCAACCTGGTCGCCTACGCGCTGAGCAACGCAGCAACCGCCGGGGAAGCGGCCCGCCGATTCCAGGTCGGCCCGGGTGACGAGATCGTGGTGACCGAGATGGAACACCACGCCAACCTGCTGCCCTGGCAGCAGCTGTGCCAACGCACCGGCGCCACCCTGCGGTGGTTCGGGCTCACCGACGACGGCCGGCTCGATCTGTCCGGTCTCGACCAGGTCGTCAACGACCGCACCAAGGTCGTCGCTTTCGTGCAGCAGTCCAACATCCTCGGCACCGTCAACCCGGTGCAGACACTCGTCCGTCGCGCTCGCGAGGTCGGTGCGCTGGTGCTGCTGGACTCCTGCCAATCCGTGCCGCACAGCCGTGTCGACGTCCAGACGCTCGACGCCGACTTCGTCGTCTTCTCCGGCCACAAGATGTGCGGCCCGACGGGTATCGGTGTGCTCTGGGGCCGACCGGAGCTGCTGGAGACGATGCCGCCGTTCCTCACCGGCGGGTCGATGATCGAGACGGTGCACATGGATGCATCGACGTTCGCCCCCGCGCCGCAGCGGTTCGAGGCGGGCACGCCGATGGTTGCCCAGGCGGTGGGCCTGGCGGCCGCTGTCGACTACCTCGACGACGTGGGCATGGACGCCGTCGCTGCCCACGAACGCGACCTCACGGCGTACACCCTCGAGGCCTTCGCAGAGGTCGACGGAGTGCGCGTCATCGGACCGACCGACATGGTCGACCGGGGGGGTGCGGTGTCCTTCGCGGTGCAGGACATCCACCCGCACGACGTGGGACAGGTGCTCGACGACCTCGGCATCGCCGTACGGGTCGGTCACCACTGCGCCTGGCCGGTGTGCCGGCGCTACGCGGTAGCGGCCACCACCCGCGCGTCCTTCTACCTCTACAACACCCAGGACGAGGTCGACGCCCTGATTGCCGGGATCCGGCGCGCACAAAGGTTCTTCGGCTGATGCAGCTCGAGTCCCTCTACCAGGAGATCATCCTGGATCACTACCGCAAGCCCCATCACAGCGGGTTGCGCGAGCCGTACGACGCTGAGGTCCATCACGTCAACCCCACGTGCGGCGACGAGGTGACGCTGCGAGTGAAACTCGCCGGTGACACCGTGGCCGACGTGTCGTACGACAGCCTCGGCTGCTCGATCAGTCAGGCGAGCACGTCGGTGCTCACCGACCTCGTTATCGGCAAGCCGATCGAGCACGCGATGAGCGTCAGCGACGAGTTTCTTCGCCTCATGCAGAGCCGGGGGCGGGTCGAACCCGACGAGGACGTGCTCGAGGATGCCGTTGCTTTCGTCGGTGTGGCGAAGTACCCCGCCCGGATCAAGTGCGCCTTGCTGGCCTGGATGGCCTGGAAGGACGCCACCGTGCAGGCGCTCGTCGCAGCCAGCGCCGACCTCGAGACTCAGACCACCCACCGCAGGGAGACGACATGAGCGAGACAACCACGCCCGGTCCGACGTCCGTCGACGACCTCACCGAAGCGCTGCGCGACGTGGTGGACCCCGAGCTCGGCATCAACGTCGTCGATCTCGGGCTCATCTACGGCGTGGACGTGGGCGCGGACAACATCGCCACCATCGACATGACGTTGACCAGTGCGGCCTGCCCGCTGACCGATGTGATCGAGGACCAGACCCGCAGTGCACTGGAAGGCCTCGTCGAGGACTTCCGCATCAACTGGGTGTGGATGCCCCCGTGGGGACCGGACAAGATCACCGACGACGGCCGTGAACAGCTGCGCGCCCTCGGCTTCAATGTCTGACCCTTCTTGATCACCGCTGCCGGTCTAGAGCTACGGGCAGGTCCCAGAGTCCTGCTCGAACACGCCACCTTCCGCGTCGCGCCCGGGGACCGGGTCGGGCTGGTCGGTCGCAACGGCGCGGGCAAGACGACGCTGACCAGGGTGCTGGCCGGGGAGGCGCTGCCGGCTGCCGGGGCGGTCACCCGCGGCGGCTCGGTCGGGTACCTGCCGCAGGACCCGCGAACGGGCGACCTGGATCAGCTGGCCCGCGACCGCATTCTTTCCGCCCGCGGGCTGGACGCCGTCGTCCGTGGCATGCGGGAGACGGCGCTGCGCATGGGCAGCGCCGACGACGCCACCAGCAGCGCAGCGATGCGCCGCTACGCCCGCCTCGAGGACGAGCTGACCGCGCAAGGCGGCTACGCCGCCGAGGCCGAAGCCGCCGCCATTGCCGGGAATCTCGGGCTGCCCGAACGGGCGCTGGGCCAGCCGCTGCGCACGCTCTCCGGCGGCCAGCGGCGGCGGGTCGAGCTCAGCCGCATCCTCTTCAGCGGGGCGCAGACGCTGCTCCTGGACGAGCCGACCAACCACCTGGACGCCGACTCGATCGGGTGGCTGCGGGACTTCCTGCGGGGGCACGGCGGCGGTCTGATCGTCATCAGCCACGACGCGGCGTTGTTGCGGCACGTCGTCAATCGGGTCTTCCACCTCGATGCCAACCGGGTGGAGCTCGACATCTACAACATCGGGTGGACGGCGTACCTCCAGCAGCGGGAGACCGACGAGCGCCGCCGCCGCCGCGAGCGCACCAACGCGGAGAAGCAGGCGGCCGCCATGCGTGCGCAGGCAGACCGCATGCGCTACAAGGCCACCAAGGCGCGCGCAGCCCAGCAACTGGACCGTCGGGCCGAGCGCATGCTCTCCGGCCTCGCCGAGCAGCGCCGCTCCGACCGGGTGGCCAAGCTGCGCTTCCCTCGGCCGGCGCCGTGCGGGCGTACGCCGCTGGCGGCGAGCGGGTTGTCGAAGTCGTACGGGTCCGAGGAGATCTTCACCGACGTCGACCTTGCGGTCGACAAGGGCAGCCGGGTCGTGGTGCTGGGACTCAACGGCGCGGGCAAGACGACCCTGTTGCGACTGCTCGCCGGACTGGAGCCGGCCGATACCGGCGACGTGCTGCCCGGACACGGCCTGCGGCTGGGCTACTACGCCCAAGAGCACGAGACGCTGGATCCCGCCCGGACGGTGGGGGAGAACATGCGCGCCGCCGCTCCCGAGCTACCGGAATCGGAGGCCCGTCGGGTCCTCGGCAGCTTCCTGTTTTCCGGTGACACGGTCGACCAACCGGCCGGCACGCTGTCGGGTGGGGAGAAGACTCGGCTGGCTCTGGCCACGCTGGTCGTCTCCAGCGCCAACGTGCTGCTCCTCGACGAGCCGACCAACAACCTCGATCCGGCGAGTCGCACGGAGGTGCTGACCGCCCTGCGCTCCTACGCTGGCGCTGTCGTGCTGGTCACCCACGACGAAGGGGCGGTCGAGGCCCTGCAGCCGGAGCGGGTGGTCCTCCTCCCCGACGGCACCGAGGACCTGTGGAACGGTGACTACACCGACTTGGTCGCGCTTGCCTGAGCCGGCCGTCAGCAAGAGCTTCGGAGGCCGTCCGGCGCGGTGCGCATGAGCCGAGCCACCCGGGGAACCATGGACCCGATCATGGCGACCAAACGCCGCACGATCTCGGGAGGCATCAGTGGCCGACGGCTTGGTGAAGGGCCGGCGCTTGACCGGCACGGAGCGAGACAAACTGGGGTCCGACCTCAAGAAGAAGTACGAGGGCGGGAAGAGCATCAGGGAGCTGGCCGAGTCCACCGGCCGCTCGTACGGGTTCGTGCATCTCATCCTGAGCGAGTCGGGAGCGAAAATGCGTGGCCGCGGGGGGGTAACTCGCGGGAAAGGCAAGGCAGGCTGAGGCGGCTGTCCACCGGGCAGGGCTGCACCGCCCGGTTGCGGTTGCGCGACCTGACCGGTGGAGGGAGTAGCCGTGGACCTGACGCTGAACGAGGACCAGCAGGCCGTTCGCAAGGCGGTGCGCGAGTGGGTCGACGCCGTCGTCACCCCGGACGCTCTGCGCAACGATCGGGAGGAGCGGTTCCCGGCGGAGGCGTTAGCCGGGCTGCGGGATACCGGTTTCATCGGCATGACGATTCCACCGGAATACGGCGGTGGGGGGGCGGACCCGCTCAGCTACGTCCTCTTCGTCGAGGAGGTCGCCCGCGGCGACGCCAACGTGCGCTCGATCGCATCCGTGCACCTCGCGCTCGTGGCCGGCCCCCTCGCGCGCTGGGGCAGCCAGCAGCAGCGCACCCGGTGGCTTCCGCAGCTGGCCACCGGCGAGGTGCTCGGCTGTTTCGGGCTGACCGAGCCCGATCACGGCTCCAACCCGGCCGACCTGCGCTGCTCCGCGCGGCGGTTGCCGGATGGCGGATGGCGACTGGACGGCCGCAAGGTCTTCATCACCAACGGCACCATCGCCGGGCTCGCCCTGGTCTTCGCCCGCACCGGAGGTCCGGGAGCTCGCGGGGTGTCGGCGTTCCTCGTACCGACCGACCGGCCAGGGTTCAGTGCGCACCAGGTGCACGGCAAGCTCGGCCTGCGTGCCTGCGACACCGCCGAGCTGGTCTTGGACGGCGTCGAGGTGGGCGGCGACGCGCTGCTGGGTGAGGAAGGTGCCGGGCTGCGGATCGCGTTGTCGGCGCTCGACGACGGCCGGATGTCCCTGGCCGCGTCCTGCACCGGCATAGCCCAGGCAGCGCTGGACTCGATGGTGTCCTATGCGGGCATGCGCGAACAGTTCGGTAAGCCCATCGCCGGCCATCAGCTGGTGCAGGAGCTCATCGCCGACGCGGCGGTCGACGTGGATTGCGCCCGGCTGCTCACCTGGCAGGTCGCGGACCTCAAGGCGCGGGGCGAGCCCTACGGGCTGGCCGCTTCCAAGGCCAAACTGTTCGCCTCCGAGGCCGCCGTACGCGTGGCCAACAGCTGTCTCCAGGTGCACGGGGGCTACGGCTACGTCGACGACTACCCGGCGGGGAAGTACCTGAGGGACGCGCGCGTTGCGACTCTGTACGAAGGGACCAGCCAGATACAGAAGTTGTTGATCGGCCGAGCCCTGACCGGAGTGTCCGCGTTCTAGGGAGTGCCTGAGTGTCGATGCCGGGTGGCCACGGAGGCTGGACGGCACTACGGTCCTACAGCCGCGACCAAGCCGTAGGCCGCCAGCGGCTCGCGCCGGGGACGCTGCGGCGCATCGTGGCCTTCGCCCAGCCGTACTCGCGGCAGGTCTGGGCTTTCCTCGTCCTTGTTGTCATCGACGCATGCCTCGTCGTCGCCACGCCGCTGCTGTTCAAGCGCATCATCGACGAGGGCGTGATCCCCGGTAACACCGGCGTGGTGGTGACTGTCGCGTTCATCGTCGCTGGCATCGCCGTCCTCGAGGCGCTGCTCACCCTGGTGCAGCGGTGGTACTCCTCGCGCATAGGGGAGGGGCTCATCTACGACCTGCGCACGCGCGTGTTCTCCCACGTGCAGCGCATGCCCGTCGCCTTCTTCACCCGCACCCAGACTGGGGCGCTGATCTCCCGGCTCAACAACGATGTCATCGGCGCCCAGCAGGCGTTCACCTCGACGCTGTCCGGTGTGGTGTCCAACGTCATCGGCTTGGTGCTCGTCACCATCGCCATGCTCGCGCTGTCCTGGCAGATCACCCTCGGCGCGCTGGTGCTGCTCCCGGTGTTCATCGTGCCCGCCCGCCTCGTCGGCCGGCGCCTGCAGCAGCTGACGCGTGAGCAGATGCAGCTCAACGCCGGCATGAGCACGACCATGACCGAGCGTTTCAATGTCGCCGGTGCGCTGCTCGTCAAACTGTTCGGCCGGCCGGCCGAGGAGGACGCGCAGTTCGCCCGGGGCGCCGCCCAGGTGCGCGACATCGGCGTACAGATCGCGATGAGCAACCGGGTCTTCTTCACCGCCCTGACCCTCGTCGCGTCGCTCGCCACCGCATTGGTGTACGGCGTCGGCGGCGTGCTGGCCGCGGGCGGTTCGCTCGAGGTCGGCACGCTCGTCGCGCTGGCTGCCCTGCTCGGCCGGCTCTACGGTCCGCTCACCGCGTTGTCCAACGTGCGGGTCGACGTCATGACCGCGCTGGTCAGCTTCGAGCGGGTCTTCGAGGTGCTCGACCTGCCGCCGATGATTGCCGACCGGCCGGGAGCTGCTGCCCTGCCCCGTCATGCGGCGACCGTCGAGTTCGACCAGGTCTCCTTCCGCTACCCCTCGGCTGAGGAGGTGTCGCTTGCCTCCCTGGAGTCGGTGGCGCTTCCCGAGCAGGGACCGAGCCAGCTGGTGCTCGACCGGATCTCCTTCCGGGCGGAACCCGGGCAGCTGATCGCGCTGGTCGGCCCGTCGGGGGCCGGTAAGACCACCATGACCCATCTGGTATCCCGGATGTACGACGCCACGGGGGGCGCCGTCCGCATCGACGGCCAGGACGTGCGCGACGTCACGCTGGAGTCGCTGCACGCCGTGGTGGGCGCGGTCACTCAAGACGCGCACATGTTCCACGACACGATCCGAGCCAACCTGCGCTACGCCGACCCGCACGCGACCGACGAGCAGTTGGTCGACGCGCTGCGGGCGGCCCAGGTATGGGACCTGGTCGCGGCGATGCCGGACGGGTTGGACACAGTCGTCGGTGACCGCGGCTATCGGCTCTCCGGTGGGGAGAAGCAGCGCATGGCCATCGCCCGCCTGCTGCTCAAGCAACCGTCGATCGTGGTGCTCGACGAGGCGACCGCCCATCTCGACTCCGAGTCGGAGGTTGCCGTCCAGCGAGCGTTGGCCACCGCGTTGGAGGGACGCACGTCGCTGGTGATCGCTCACCGGTTGTCCACCGTCCGGGAGGCCGACCAGATCCTGGTCGTGGACGGCGGACGGATCGTGGAGCGCGGAACCCACGAGGAGCTGGTCTCTGCCGGCGGTCTGTACGCCGAGCTCTATCGGACCCAGTTCCGGAACCAACCGGAGCGGTCGGTCAGAGTGACCGCGTGAGGCCACCGTCGATGGGAATCATCGCTCCGGTGAGGTAGGACGCCGCGGGGGACAGCACGAACGCGGCCACCCGGCCGAACTCCTCCGGCTCGCCGTAGCGACGCAGTGGGATCGTCGCCTCGTTGCCCCGCCGCGCTTGTTCGCTGGCGTCCAGTTCGCGGGTGCGCGCGGTAGAGATCCGGCCGGGCAGCAGCCCGTTGACCCGTACGCCGCGCGGCCCCAACTCGTCGGCGAGTGTCTTCGCCGCCATCGCCAGTCCGGGCCGCAGCCCGTTGGAGATGGCCAGTCCGGCGATCGGCTGGCGCACCGACGTGGACAGCACGAGCGCGATGGAGCCACCGCCCTCACCTACGGTGGAGGCGACGGTGCGGGCGAGCCGTACTCCGCCGAGGAAAATCGCCTCGAAGGCGTCGCGCCACTGCTCGTCGTCGATCGTGGTGATGTCTCCGGGCGGGGGACCGCCGACGCTGAGTAGCGCGCCGTCGAGCCGCCCGTATCGGGCCATCGCGGCGGCAACCAGCCGCTCGGGCGCGCGTGGGTCGGCGTTGTCGGCGGACAGTCCGATGGCGTGGTCGTGGCCGCCCAGTTCGGTTGCCGTTTGCTCCGCGGCGTCACCGTCGCGGCTGGAGAGCACCACCTGCGCGCCGTCAGCGACAAGCGCTGAGGCGGCCGCCTTGCCCAGCCCACTGCTTCCGCCGGTCACCAGGTAGACCCGCCCCTGCAGTTCCAGGTCCATCGCTCACCCTCCCTTGCGCTGCCCGCCGGTGGTGCGGTTCCGCACAGCCGGTTCAGTGCGTGCCGTGGTGGCATCTGTTGCTTCGTAGCGGTTCTCCCCGGGGATGCGTCGTACCGACCCCCACGAGAAGCGGGTCCAGACCACCAGCAGGCCCGCACCGACGAGTGCGCCGATCGTGTCGAAGAGCAGGTCGCCGACAGTGTCGACGTTGGACTTCTGCAGGTTGGTGCCTAACCAGGTGTCGCCGGCCCACTCGGCCAGTTCCCACACCGCTCCGATCATCGAACCGATGGAGAAGGTGATGACGAAGATGCCGACGTAATGGCGGGTGTAGGTCTCGTCTTTGGGGTCGAGCAGCACCTCGATGCGCGCCAGCGCAATGTAGATGACCGGCGCCAGCAGGCAGGGGAGCAGGAAGTGCACGACGTTGTCGAACCACGGGAGCTTGTCGTACGCCGCCAACGCCTCGCCCCAGCCCTGCAGGAGCATCGCGAGGACGAAGCCGAGATCGTAGGGACGCGGCAGGTTGACGACCCGGGCGAGGAGCGTCGCCGCCCCGAAGCCGCCCAGCAGGAGCGCCCCGCCCAGGTCACCGGCGACGGCAAACCCCACGGCACCGAGCAAAAGTGATCCCCGCAGCACGTCGATCCCGTCGCGGACGAGCGGGGTCCAGTCACCGAGGACCAGTCGCCGGGTGTCCACGGCCCTCTCCTACCCACCCTCCGGCGATACGCCCGGATTGATCGTCACCGGTGGCGAGGCAAACGCTTCAGTCGTACCGTCGGGGCGGTGAGCGGGGCGGCAGCGTGGACCTGGTGAACGGCGGCTCGGACGAAACTGGTCGGGTGGCCGACTGGGTGGCCGGTGCCGCCCGGATCACGGTCCTCACCGGAGCGGGGATCTCCACCGAGTCGGGAATCCCCGACTTCCGCGGTCCGCAAGGGGTGTGGACCAAGGATCCCGCTGCCCAGCGCATGTTCACCCTGCAGGCCTACCTCGCCGACCCGCAGTTGCGGGTGCGCGCCTGGCGGAACCGCCGCGACCACCCGGCGTGGGTGGCCGAGCCGAACGCC
>JBBSMJ010000010.1:0-12103 GCA_038233235.1 Actinomycetes bacterium
GCCGCGGACCGTCTCGTCCAGCGTCGACGCCGAGACCAGCGTACGTCCGGCCATGTCGTCGACCACCTGCGCGACGATGTGCCTCGTCGAGCGGGTAACCACCAGGCGGGGTCGCTGCGGACTGCCCATCACCTTCTTGCGCACCCGTAGGTGCCGTCGTGCCCGAGACGCGACCTTGACACTGCTGCCGCGCCGGGGCCTTGTCTTCACACCGAGTGCCATGGCTACTTACCCGCCTTTCCGACCTTGCGACGTACGACCTCGCCCTGGTAACGCACGCCCTTGCCCTTGTAGGGGTCAGGCCGACGCAGCTTGCGCAGGTTGGCGGCCGTCTCTCCGACCTTCTGCTTGTCGATGCCAGACACGGTGAAGCGGGTAGGCGCCTGCACCGCGAACTCGATGCCTTCCGGTGCCCGGATCACCACCGGATGGCTGAACCCGAGCGCGAACTCGAGGTCAGATCCGCGGGCCTGCACCCGGTAGCCGACGCCCACGATCTCCAGCGCCTTTGTGTAGCCCTGGGTGACTCCCTCGACCATGTTGGCGAGCAGGGTGCGGGAGAGCCCGTGCAGCGCCCTACTCCGGTTCTCGTCGTTCGGGCGGGTCACCTGCATCGTCCCGTCCTCGGCACGACTCACGTCGATGGGTGGAGCCACGCTGTGGGAGAGCGTGCCCTTAGGCCCACTCACCGTCACCTGACGTCCGGCAATGTCGACCTCAACCCCAGCGGGAACGGGGATGGGCATGCGTCCGATACGTGACATGTCAGCTCCTCCCGCTACCAGACGTAGGCGAGGACTTCCCCGCCCACTCGCCGCTTGGCCGCCTGCCGATCGGTGAGCAGGCCGGTCGACGTCGAGATGATCGCGACGCCGAGCCCGCCGAGCACCTTGGGGAGACTGGTGGACTTCGCATAGACCCGCAGGCCGGGCTTGGACACCCGGCGCAACCCGGCAATCGAGCGTTCGCGGTTGGGGCCGTACTTCAGCTGCAGGATCAGCGTCTTGCCGACCTCGGCCTCCTCGACCCGCCACCCGCCGATGTAGCCCTCTTGCTGCAGGATCTCGGCGACGTGCGACTTGAGCTTGCTGTGCGGCATTGCCACCACTTCGTGGTAGGCGGAGTTGGCGTTGCGCAGACGGGTCAGCATGTCTGCGATCGGGTCGGTCATGGTCATGGCTTCACGGTTGCCTTCCCGCCGTGGTTTCCGTGCTCTCTGGAGAGGTACGGACCTGCGGCGATCGTTGTGGTGTCTACCAGCTGCTCTTGGTGATGCCGGGAAGCTCACCTCGGTGAGCCATGTTGCGCAGGCAGATCCGGCAGAGTCCGAACTTGCGGTAGACGGAGTGCGGGCGGCCGCAACGGCTACATCGGGTGTAGCCGCGTACGGCGAATTTCGGCTTGCGGGCGGCCTTTGCGATCAGGGCTTTCTTCGCCACGTTCAGGACTCCTTGAAGGGGAAGCCGAGGTGCCGCAACAGCGCGCGCCCCTCGTCGTCGGTGTGGGCGGTCGTGACGACGGTGATGTCCATGCCCCGGACCCGGTCGATGCGGTCCTGATTGATCTCGTGGAACATGCTCTGCTCGGTGAGACCGAAGGTGTAGTTGCCTCGGCCGTCGAACTGTCGCTGGGACAACCCGCGGAAGTCGCGGATGCGTGGCAGTGCCACGCTGAGCAGCCGATCGAGGAACTCCCACATTCGGTCACCGCGCATCGTCACGTGGGCACCGATAGGCATGCCCTCGCGAAGCTTGAACTGCGCGATCGATTTCCTCGCTCGGGTCACCGATGGCTTCTGCCCGGTGATGACGGCGAGGTCCCGTACGGCGCCCTCGATGAGCTTCGAGTCTCGTGCCGCCTCACCGACGCCCATGTTGACGATCACCTTGGTGAGGGTGGGCACCTGCATGACGTTGGCGTAGCCGAAGTCGTCGCGCAGCCGCTGCTGGATCTCCTCGCGGTAGCGCCGCTTGAGGCGGGGCGCCTCGCGCGCCGTAGTTGTTGCGCCGGTTGTCGTTGCTCCGGTTGCCGTCTCGTCAGTGGTCGCGGTCATGACAGGTCCTTACCGGTTCGCTTGGCGACCCGGACCTTGCGGCCTTCGTCGTCGCGGCGGTAGCCGACGCGCGTCGGCTTGTTGGTCTCCGGGTCGACCAGCATCACGTTGCTCACGTGCACCGTGGCCTCCTGCGTGATGATTCCGCCGGTCTTGGTCCCTCGGGCGGTCTGGCCCACCTTGGTGTGCTTGGTGATCCGGTTGACACCTTCGACGAGCACCCGCTGCTCCCGCGGATAGGCAGCGAGGACCTTCCCCCGCGCTCCCTTGTCCTTGCCGGATATCACCTGCACGGTGTCGCCCTTGTGCACCCGCATCCTGGGCTGGTGGGTCATGGCTAGAGCACCTCCGGGGCGAGCGAGATGATGCGCATGAACCGCTTCTCGCGAAGCTCCCGGCCCACCGGGCCGAAGATGCGCGTTCCGCGTGGATCGCCGCCATCCTTGATGAGCACGGCAGCGTTTTCGTCGAAGCGGATGTACGAGCCGTCAGGCCGACGCCGCTCCTTGACAGTGCGCACGACAACTGCCTTGACGACGTCGCCGCGCTTCACCCCGGCCCCGGGCAGCGCGTCCTTCACGGTGCCGACGATGACATCGCCGATTCCGGCGTAGCGACGGCCAGAACCCCCGAGGACGCGGATGCACAAGATCTCCTTGGCACCCGTGTTGTCGGCGACCCTCAGCCGCGACTCCTGCTGGATCACGTCGACTCCTACTCGGCCTTCTCGAGGATTTCCACGACGCGCCACCGCTTGGTCGCTGACAGCGGCCGGGTCTCCATGAGCAGAACCCGGTCGCCGACGCCGCAGGCATTGCCCTCGTCGTGGGCCTTGAGCTTGTTGGTACGGCGGATGACCTTGCCGTACAAGGGATGCTTGACGCGGTCCTCCACAGCGACCACGACGGTCTTGTTCATCTTGTCACTGACCACGAGGCCCTCGCGCGTCTTCCGCTGGCCACGAGACAGCGGGGCGTCCGTTTCTGTCGCCGCCGCGTCGTCCGCCCCGGTAGCTTCCGCCCCCGCGGTCATCTCGGTGGTGTCGGTCATTCGGCACCTTCGCTTTCGATCGTCGTGATGCCTAGTTCGCGCTCACGCATCACCGTGTAGATCCGCGCGATGTCTCGCCGGACCACGTTCAGCCGCCGGTTGTTGTCCAGCTGCCCGGTAGCGGCCTGGAAGCGGAGGTTGAACAGCTCCTCCTTGAACTCGCGCAGCTTCGTGCGCAGCTCGTCGTCCTCCATGCCACGCATGTCGGACGCCTTGGTCGCCGCACTCATCACGCCTCACCTACCTCGCGCCGGACGAACCGGCACTTCATGGGGAGCTTGTGCATCGCCCGGCGCAGCGCTTCTTGCGCCACCGACTCCGGCACCCCGGACAGCTCGAACATGACCCGGCCCGGCTTCACGTTGGCGACCCACCACTCGGGGGACCCCTTGCCGGAACCCATGCGCGTCTCAGCCGGCTTCTTCGTCAGCGGGCGATCCGGATAGATGTTGATCCAGACCTTGCCGCCGCGGCGGATGTGTCGGGTCATCGCGATTCGCGCTGACTCGATCTGCCGGTTGGTGACGTACGCCGGCTCCAGTGCCTGGATTCCGAACTCGCCGAAGGCCACCCGGGTGCCGCCCTTGGCGGCCCCCGACCGGCCGGGGTGATGCTGCTTGCGGTGCTTGACCCTGCGCGGAATCAACATGGTCAGCCCTCCTCGCCAGTCTTCTCCGGCACGGCGGCGGGCGTGTTGTTGCCCGCCGCTGAGCCGGCAGCCGCTGTCGAAGCGGTCGTTGCAGCAGCCGATGAGGCGGTGGGCGGAGCTCCCCCGGTGCGTCGGGTCGGGCGGCTCGGACGGCTGCGCTGAACTGCCCGGGCGGCCGCTTGCAGCGCCTCCCGCTCAGCGCGACTCTGCACGACATCGCCCTTGTAGATCCAGACCTTCACGCCGATGCGTCCGAACGTCGTACGCGCCTCGTAGAGGCCGTAGTCGATGTCGGCGCGGAGGGTGTGCAGCGGCACCCGCCCTTCGCGGTAGAACTCCGAGCGAGACATCTCGGCGCCACCGAGACGACCGGAGCACTGCACGCGGATTCCCTTGGCCCCGCCCTTCATCGCCGTCTGCATCGCCTTGCGCATCGCCCGCCGGAACGACACCCGGCTGGACAGCTGCTCGGCGACGCCTTGGGCCACCAGTTGCGCATCGATCTCGGGATTCTTGACCTCGAGGATGTTCAGCTGGACCTGCTTGCCGGTCAGCTTTTCCAGGTCACCGCGGATGCGATCGGCCTCTGCACCACGCCGCCCGATGACGATGCCGGGGCGCGCGGTGTGGATGTCGACGCGAACACGGTCGCGAGTGCGCTCGATCTCCACCTTGGAGATGCCGGCGCGCTCCATGCCCTTCGTCATCATGCGTCTGATGGCGACGTCTTCCTTGACGTAGTCCTTGTACATCTTGTCGGCGTACCAGCGGCTCTTGAAGTCGGTGCTGATACCCAGGCGGAACCCGTGGGGGTTGACCTTCTGGCCCACTAGCGGGTCCTCCTTTGCGTGGTGGTCGTGCGTTGACCGCGAGCCCTCGATGTCTCGGCTGGCCGCGACTGCACGACGACGGTGATGTGACAGGTGCGCTTGCGGATACGAAACGCCCGCCCCTGCGCCCGGGGCTGGAAGCGCTTGAGGGTGGGACCCTCGTCGACGTAGGCCTCGCTGACCCAGAGGGTCTCGGGCATCAGCTGCTGATTGTGCTCGGCGTTGGCGATGGCGCTGTCGAGCACCTTCCCGACCGGCTCGCTGGCCGCCTGCGGCGCAAACCGCAGCACCGCCTGAGCTTGCTCGGCCGGCAGTCCGCGAATCAGGTCGACGACCCGGCGCGCCTTCATCGGCGTCATGCGGACGTAGCGCGCTCGAGCGAGTGCGCGGTCCGTGGACAGCTCGTCAGACACGGCGCGCCCTCCTGTCATCCCTGATGTGTCCGCGGAACGTGCGGGTGGGTGCGAACTCGCCCAGCTTGTGGCCCACCATCGCCTCGGTGACGAACACCGGCACGTGCTTGCGGCCGTCGTGCACCGCGATGGTGTGGCCGAGCATGTCCGGGACGATCATCGAACGCCTCGACCAGGTCCGGATGACGTTCTTCGTCCCACGGTCGTTCTGCGTGACCACCTTCTTCATGAGGTGGTCGTCGACAAAGGGGCCCTTCTTCAGGCTGCGCGGCATGTCAGTCTCTTCCCTCAGCGCTTCTTCTTCGTCCGGCGACGCCGCACGATCATCGTGTTGCTGGCCTTTTTGGCCCGCCTGGTCCGGCCCTCGGGTTGGCCCCACGGCGACACCGGGTGCCGACCACCGGAAGACTTGCCCTCGCCGCCGCCCAGCGGGTGGTCGACGGGGTTCATGGCCACCCCGCGCACGGTCGGGCGCTTGCCCTTCCAGCGCATGCGGCCGGCCTTCCCCCAGTTGATGTTGGACTGTTCGGCGTTGCCGACCTCGCCCACCGTCCCGCGGCAGCGCAGGTCGACGTTGCGGATCTCCCCGGAGGGCATCCGCAGCTGCGCGAAGGGGCCGTCCTTGGCGACGAGCTGCACGCTCGACCCGGCCGAGCGGGCGATCTTGGCCCCACCCCCCGGCCGCAGTTCGATGGCGTGAATCACGGTACCGACGGGGATGTTGCGCAGCGGCATGTTGTTGCCGGGCTTGATGTCCGAGCCCGGCCCGTTCTCCACCCGGTCGCCCTGCCGCAGCCGGGTGGGCGCGAGGATGTAGCGCTTCTCCCCGTCCGCGTAGTGCAACAGTGCGATCCGCGCGGTGCGGTTGGGGTCGTACTCGATGTGGGCCACCTTGGCCGGCACGCCGTCCTTGTCGTCGCGGCGGAAGTCGACGACCCGGTACGCCCGCTTGTGACCGCCACCCTGGTGGCGGGCGGTGACCCGGCCGTGGACGTTGCGGCCCCCCTTGCTGTGCAAGGGCCGCACGAGAGACTTCTCCGGGTGATCGCGGGTGACCTCGACGAAGTCGGCCACGCTCGAGCCCCGCCGCCCCGGCGTCGTCGGCTTGTACTTGCGGATACCCATGAGTCCTCTTCGTTGCCGTCTCGGTGTGCCCGGTCAGCTGACCGGGCCCCCGAAGATGTCGATGCGGTCGCCCTCGACCAAGGTGACGATGGCGCGCTTGGTCGCCGCGCGCTGCCCGAAACCACGCCTGGTGCGCTTGCGCTTGCCCTGTCGGTTGATGGTGTTGACCTCGCGTACCTTCACGCCGAAGATTCGCTCCACGGAGATCTTGATCTCCGTCTTGTTGGCGTCCGGCCGGACGAGGAAGGTGTACTTGTTCTCGTCCAGCAAGCCATAGCTCTTCTCGGAGATGACCGGCGAGACGAGTACGTCGCGCGGTTCGTCACCCAGGACGCTCACTGCGTGCCCCCCTCTGTCTCACTGTCGTCAGCGGCACTGTCCGCCGTGTCGACCGGCGGGTGGCCAGTGCGGGCGAGGAAGGCCGTCAGCGCCGTCTCGGTGAAGACAACGTCGTCGCTGACCAGCACGTCGTAGGTGTTGAGCTGGTCTGCGGCCAGCACGTGCACCCGCTCGACGTTGCGCAGGCTCTTGCGCGCGATCAGCTCGCCACGGTCGAGCACGACCAGCACGTGTCGGCGATCGGTCAGCGCGGCCAGTGCCTGTACGGCGGTCTTCGTCGACGGGACGTCGCCCTCGACGAGGTGGCTGAGCACGTGAACCCGCCCGCCGCGAGCCCGATCGGACAGTGCGCCGCGCAGGGCCGCAGCCTTCATCTTCTTGGGCGTCCGCTGCGCGTAGCTGCGCGGAACGGGTCCGTGGACGACGCCACCGCCGGCGAACTGCGGTGCACGGATCGATCCCTGCCGGGCGCGACCGGTGCCCTTCTGCCGGTACGGCTTCTTCCCACCACCGCGCACTTGCCCGCGAGTCTTGACGGAGGCCGTGCCCTGCCGAGCCGCCGCCTGCTGGGCGATGACCACCTGGTGGATCAGCGGAACGTTGACCTGTACGTCGAAGATCTCCGACGGCAGCCGAACCGATCCGGTCGTCTCCCCGGCCGGGGAGCGTATGTCGACCACGGTCATGCCACACCTCCTGACGTAGCAGCGTCGCGGTCCTGCGCAGCCTTCGCGGCGGTCTGGACGAACACCAAGCGGCCTGCGGAGCCGGGTACGGCGCCACGTAGGAGCAGCAGCCCGCGCTCGGCGTCGACCGCATGGACGAGCAGGTTCGCCGTCGTCACCCGTTCGCCGCCCATCCGGCCGGCCATTCGCAGACCCTTGAAGACCCGGGACGGAGTGGCGCAGGCGCCGATGGAGCCCGGCGACCGGTGCTTGCGCTGGGTGCCGTGACTTGCGCCGAGACCGGAGAAGCCGTGCCGCTTCATGACCCCGGCATAGCCCTTGCCCTTGCTCGTACCGATGACATCGACCCGCTGGCCACTGCTGAAGATCTCAGCGGTGATCTCCTGGCCGAGGGTGTACTCGCTGGCGTCGGACGTCCGCAACTCCACCAGGTGCCGCCGCGGGGTCACTCCGGCCTTGGCGAAGTGCCCACCGAGCGGCTTGTTGACCTTGCGGGGGTCGATCGCGCCATAGCCGAGCTGTACGGCGGAGTACCCGTCGAGGGTGTCGGTGCGCACCTGCGTGACGACACAGGGGCCGGCCTTGACGACGGTCACCGGCACGATGCGGTTGGCCTCGTCGAAGACCTGAGTCATACCGAGCTTCTCGCCCAGTACGCCCTGCAGGCGGCGGGTATAGGTGGCAGTCATGGTGGCGAACCTCAGAGCTTGATCTCGATGTCGACCCCGGCCGGCAGATCGAGCCGCATGAGCGAGTCGACCGTCTTCGGAGTGGGATCGAGGATGTCGATGAGCCGCTTGTGGGTGCGCATCTCGAAGTGCTCGCGGCTGTCCTTGTACTTGTGCGGGGAACGGATGACGCAGTAGATGTTCTTCTCGGTGGGCAGCGGCACCGGCCCGGCAACGTGCGCGCCGGTGCGGGTCACCGTGTCGACGATCTTGCGCGCCGAACTGTCGATGACCTCGTGGTCGTAGGCCTTGAGCCTGATACGGATCTTCTGTCCCGCCATGCTCGGGGTTCCTATCTGCTGGTGCCGCTCGGACTGGCTGGCTGTGTGCTTCTGGCTGGCTGTGCTGGCTCTGTGATTGCTGGCTTGGTCCTGCGCGCCACGGCGGCCGAGCGTTGCGCTCGGCCGCCGTGGCGTGATGCCTACTTCTTGATCTTGATGACGCGACCAGCACCGACGGTGCGGCCACCCTCGCGGATGGCGAAGCGCAGACCCTCTTCCATCGCGATGGGCTGGATGAGGTTGACCGCCATCTCAGTGTTGTCCCCGGGCATCACCATCTCGGTGCCCTCCGGCAGGTCCACCACGCCGGTGACGTCGGTGGTCCGGAAGTAGAACTGCGGGCGGTAGTTGTTGAAGAAGGGCGTGTGCCGGCCGCCCTCGTCCTTGGACAGGATGTAGACCTGAGCGTCGAACTCGGTGTGCGGTGTGGTCGTGCCCGGCTTGATGACGACCTGGCCCCGCTCGACATCCTCACGCTTGATGCCGCGCAGCAGGAGGCCGACGTTCTCCCCGGCACGCCCCTCGTCGAGGGTCTTGCGGAACATCTCGACGGCCGTGACGGTGGTCGTCGCCTTCTGCTCGTGGATCCCGACGATGTCGACCGTCTCGTTGATCTTGACGACGCCGCGCTCGATGCGGCCGGTGACGACGGTGCCGCGGCCGGTGATAGTGAAGACGTCCTCGATCGGCATGAGGAACGGCTTCTCGATCTCGCGCTCTGGCTGCGGGATGGCGCTGTCGACAGCGTCCATCAGCTCCATGAGCTTCGCGCTCCACTCGGGATCGCCCTCGAGCGCCTTGAGTGCGGAAACCCGCACCACCGGCAGGTCGTCGCCGGGGAACTCGTACTCGCTGAGGAGCTCACGCACCTCGAGCTCGACCAGCTCCAGGATCTCCTCGTCGTCGACCATGTCGGCCTTGTTCAGCGCAACGACGATGTAGGGGACCCCGACCTGGCGGGCGAGCAGCACGTGTTCCTTGGTCTGCGGCATCGGGCCGTCGGTGGCCGCGACAACGAGGATCGCGCCGTCCATCTGCGCCGCGCCGGTGATCATGTTCTTGATGTAGTCGGCGTGACCCGGGCAGTCGACGTGCGCGTAGTGCCGGGCCTCGGTCTGGTACTCGACGTGCGCGATCGAGATCGTGATGCCGCGCTGCCGCTCCTCCGGCGCCTTGTCGATCTGGTCGAACGGCGTGAAGGGGTTGAGTTCCGGGTGCTGCTCGTGCAACACCTTGGTGATTGCCGCCGTCAGCGTCGTCTTCCCGTGGTCGATGTGACCGATCGTGCCGATGTTGACGTGCGGCTTAGTCCGCTCGAACTTCGCCTTCGCCACTGCTGTCCTCCCTGGACTGGTTTCTGTGCGCCGTACGCCTGTTGGCTGGCCGGTGGTGGGTCGGAGGGGCTATTCGCCCCTGGCCTTCTTGACGATCTCCTCCGCGACGCTCTTCGGGACTTCGGCGTAGGAGTCGAACTGCATGGAGTAGCTCGCCCGGCCCTGTGTCTTGCTGCGCAGGTCACCGACGTAGCCGAACATCTCTGACAGCGGAACCTGCGCCTGGATGACCCTGGCGCCCGAACGCTCCTCCATGGCCTGGATGTGGCCGCGGCGGGAGTTGAGGTCGCCGATCACCTCCCCCATGAAGGAGTCCGGCGTGGTGACCTCCACCGCCATGATCGGCTCCATCAGGACCGGACCGGCGCGGCGCGCGGCTTCCTTGAAAGCCATCGAGCCGGCGATCTTGAAAGCGAGCTCCGAAGAGTCGACGTCGTGGTAGGCACCGTCGCGTAACGTCACCTTGACGTCGACGAGCGGGTAGCCGGCGAGTACGCCGAACTCCATCGCCTCCTGGCACCCGGTGTCCACCGAGGGGATGTACTCGCGCGGGATGCGTCCTCCGGTGATGGCGTTGACGAACTCGTAACCGCCGCCGTCACCACCGGACGGCTCCAGGTCGATGGAGACCCGGGCGAACTGCCCGGAACCGCCGGTCTGCTTCTTGTGCGTGTAGTCGATCTTCTCGACCCGCTTGCGGATCGTCTCGCGGTAGGCAACCTGGGGCCGTCCCACGTTCGCCTCAACACGGAACTCTCGGCGCATGCGGTCGACAAGGACGTCGAGGTGCAGCTCACCCATCCCCGAGATGATCGTCTGCCCGGTTTCCTCGTCGGTGCGAACCTGGAAGGTCGGGTCCTCCTCGGCGAGGCGTTGAATCGCCGTGGACAACCGCTCCTGGTCGCTCTTGGTCCGCGGCTCGATCGCCACTGAGATGACCGGCGCGGGGAAGTTCATCGACTCGAGGATGACCGGAGCCTCCTGGCCGCTCAGCGTGTCCCCGGTTGTCGTGTTCTTCAGCCCCATGACCGCCACGATCTGACCAGCGCCGACCTCGGGGCGCTCCTCACGCTTGTTGGCGTGCATCTGGTAGATCTTGCCGATCCGCTCGCGGTTGCCCTTGGTGCTGTTGAGCACCGCGGAGCCGGCATCGACCCGCCCGGAGTAGACGCGGATGTAGGTCAGCTTGCCGAGATGCGGGTCGCTCATGATCTTGAAAGCAAGGGCGGAGAACGGCTCGTCTTCACTCGGCTTCCGCTCGATCACCTCGTCCTCGCGTCCCACCGCGTGGCCATTGACGGCCTCGAGGTCCATCGGGCTGGGGAGGAAATCGACGATCGCGTCGAGCATGGGCTGCACGCCCTTGTTCTTGAACGCCGTACCGCACAACACCGGCACGATCCGGTTGGCGATCGTAGCCCGCCGGATCGCGGCCACCAGCAGGTCGCGGTCGGGCTCCTGACCCTCGAGGTAGAGCTCCATGATCTCGTCGTCGTTCTCGGCGAGAGTCTCGAGCAGCCGGTCGCGCCACTCCCGCGCGGCCTCGACGTGGTCACCGGGAATGGCGACCACATCGAAGGTGTCGCCCTTGCCCTCGGTCTGCCAGAGCAAGGCGTTCATGTTGATGAGGTCGATGACACCCTTGAAGTCGCTTTCGACACCCCACGGCAACTGAACCACCAAGGGGGTGGCCGCCAGCCGGTTCTCGATCATGTCGACGCAGCGGTGGAACTCCGCGCCCACCCGGTCCATCTTGTTCACGAAGCAGATCCGCGGTACGCCGTAGCGGTCGGCCTGCCGCCAAACGGTTTCCGACTGCGGCTCCACCCCGGCGACGGCGTCGAAGACAGCGACCGCTCCGTCGAGCACTCGCAGCGAACGCTCCACCTCGACGGTGAAGTCGACGTGACCCGGGGTGTCGATGATGTTGATGCGGTAGTCGTTCCAGAAGCACGTCGTGGCGGCAGAGGTGATGGTGATCCCGCGCTCCTGCTCCTGCTCCATCCAGTCCATGACGGCCGCGCCCTCGTGAACCTCACCGATCTTGTAGGTGATACCGGTGTAGAAGAGGATTCGCTCCGTCGTGGTGGTCTTGCCCGCGTCGATGTGAGCCATGATCCCGATGTTGCGGGTCCTGGACAGATCGGTGTCTACGGCTTGCGTCAGCGTCATCGCAACGTCATCTCGGTGTCAGCGTCATCTCGGTGTCAGCGTCATCTCGGTGTCAGCGTCATTTCGGTGTCAGCGTCATCTGGTGTCGGCGTCATCTCGTGTCGCCCGGCTTACCAGCGGTAGTGGGCGAAAGCCTTGTTCGACTCCGCCATCTTGTGGGTGTCCTCGCGCCGCTTGACGCTGGCGCCGAGGCCGTTACTCGCATCGAGCAGCTCGTTCATCAGCCGCTCGGTCATCGTCTTCTCCCGTCGCTGGCGGGAGTAACTCACCAGCCAGCGCAACGCCAAAGTGTTGCTGCGCCCCGCGCGCACCTCGATGGGGACCTGGTAGGTAGCACCACCGACCCGGCGGCTCTTCACCTCGAGGGTCGGCTTGACGTTGTCCAACGCGCGCTTGAGAGTGATCACCGGGTCGTTGCCGGTCTTGGCTCGGCACCCCTCCAA
>JBBSMJ010000011.1:0-11667 GCA_038233235.1 Actinomycetes bacterium
GCACACATCGCCGCCGACCCGCTCGAGCAGGACTTCGACGTGAACCAGTTGTCTCGTGCACTGCGGCGGCGGCGTACCGGCATCAAGCGGGCGCTGCTCGACCAGACCCTGGTCAGCGGGATCGGCAACATCTACGCCGACGAGGGGCTGTGGCGGGCTCGGCTGCACTACGCCCGCCCGACCGAGACGATGACCCGGCCGGAGGTCGAGCGGCTCGTCGCCGGGGTGCGCGAGGTCATGGTCGACGCGCTCGCTCAGGGTGGGACGTCCTTCGACCGGCTGTACGTCGACGTGGCGGGCAACAGCGGCTACTTCGAGCGGGCGCTCGCCGTCTACGGTCGCGCCGGGCGGCCCTGCCCGCGATGCGGCGCAGCGGTGCGCAGGGAGGCGTTCATGGGCCGCTCGTCCTACTTCTGTCCCGTGTGCCAGCCTCGTCCCCGGCGCGCCCGCTGGTGAGCGACGCCCCGTTATCCTCCGCGGATGAGCGAAATCGACGGATCCAGCGGCGGGGACGTCGCAGCACGGCTTACCTCCCGGGTGTCCGGCGACGTCCAAGGGGTCGGCTTCCGCATGTGGGCACGGGCCCGGGGGCAGGAGCTGGGCGTCTCCGGCTACGCCACCAACCTGTCGGACGGCCGCGTCGAGGTGGTCGCCGAAGGTTCGAAGGCGGCGTGCACGCGACTGCTCGACGCGCTACGCGGCCCGGACGCCCCGGGCAGTGTGTCCGAGGTCAGTGCGGACTGGGCATCTGCCCAGGGAGAGTTCTCCGGCTTTTCGGAACGCTAGGCGCCGTGGTCCACCCGGGGTCGGGCCAGCCCGATTGGGTGATGCGGTATTGACCCATCCCGGCTAGGGGTGTCACTCTGGAGGCCCCCTTGTGCCCGGCCCCGCCCGTCTCCAGTCGCCCGGGCCCGATGACCAGCACACGGTTCGACGACAGCGCGGAGGAAGCCGATGGCGAAGGCGATTTTCGGTCACCTCGGAGCTCCTGACCCGCGGCGTCTGGTGGAGCTGCGTCGGCTGCAGGATCAGGTGCGTCACCTCGAGGACGAGGTGCTGCGGCTGCGTGCGGAGAACGCCGCCCTTCTCGCCAGCCTGGACAGTGACGACCTGCTCGTGACGGGGGTCACGGGGGTCAAGGAGCCAGCGCTCACCTGACACAGCGGGCCGTACGCCGCCCGGAGGCGATCGGCGCCGCGACCGCGTGGCAGTCGGCGGGAGGCCCTGCCGGCCGGTAGATTCCACGCTGACCCGCTGACGTCCATCTCGGTTCGCCCGCCGATTGCGGAGCGGTCCGCCGGCCAGGGGAGTGCGTGCCGCGTGCATCTGCGGAGCGTGACCCTGCGCGGTTTCAAGTCCTTCGCCTCGGCGACCACACTGCGGTTCGAGCCCGGCATCACCGCGGTGGTGGGGCCGAACGGTTCAGGAAAATCCAACGTGGTCGACGCCCTCGCCTGGGTGATGGGCGAACAGGGCGCCAAGGCGCTGCGCGGCGGCAAGATGGACGACGTCATCTTCGCCGGTACGGCGGGGCGCCCGGCGCTGGGCAGGGCAGAGGTCGTCCTCACCATCGACAACGTCGACGGGGCCTTGCCGATCGACTACGCCGAGGTGACTCTCTCCCGGATCATGTTTGCCGGGGGCGGCTCGGAGTACGCCATCAACGGTCACGCGTGCCGCTTGCTCGACGTACAGGAACTGCTCTCCGACTCCGGCATCGGTCGGGAGATGCACATCGTGGTGGGGCAGGGCCAGCTCGACCAGGTGCTGGCCGCGTCCCCGGGGGAGCGCCGCGGCTTCATCGAGGAGGCCGCCGGCGTCCTGAAACACCGCAAGCGCAAGGAAAAGGCGCTGCGCAAGCTGGACGCGATGCAGGCCAACCTCGTCCGCGTGGCCGACCTCACCACCGAGTTGCGCCGGCAACTCGGGCCGCTCGGTCGCCAGGCCGAGGTAGCCCGCCGCGCCTCGGTTATCCAGGCCGACCTGCGCGACGCCCGGCTGCGGCTGCTGGCCGACGACCTGTGCCGGCAGCGGGAGGAGCTGGCTGCCGAGGCTGCGGTCGAGGCGGCCGCCGCAGAGCGCTACGCCGCCGTCGGCCACGACCTCGTCGCTGCCCGGGAGGAGGCGGCGGTGGTCGAGTCCGTGGCCGCCGACCGAGCGTCCGAACTGGCCCGGGCCCAGGAGACGTGGTACCGACTGGCCGCACTGCGCGAGCGGGTGCAGGGGACGGCGTACCTCGCCACCGAGCGGGCGCGTCACCTCGCAGAGGCAGCGGAGTCGCACCCTGCCGGACCCGACCTCGAGCTGCTCGCGCGGGAGGCTGCCGACGTTCGACGACAACGAGCCGAACTGGCCAGGCAGGCCAGCCTCGAGGCGGACGCGCTGGACCAGGCGGCTCGAGCGCGGGCCGCGGCAGAGGAAGCGCTCGCTGCGGAGGACCGCCGGCTGAGCGGACTGGCCGCCGCTGCTGCCGACCGTCGCGAGGGGCTCGCCCGGTTGCAGGGGCAGGGGGCGGCGCTGCGCAGCCGCTCGGCTGCCGCGATGGAGGAGATCGCCCGGCTCACCGCCGCCGTCGACCGGGCGAAAGGGCGCGCCGATCGGGCGCGCGACGCCTTCACCGAGCTGGAGTCTCAGGTCGCCTCCCTCGACAGCGGCGAGGTCGACCTGGACGCGGAGCACGAGTCCGCGACGACCGAGCTGGCCAGCAGTGAGGGGCGGGTGGCGGCTCTGCGGGAGGAGGAGCGGCGGGCCGAGCGGGAGCGGGTGGCGGCCTCTGCGCGGGTAGAGGCGCTCGAGCTGAGCCTCGCCCGAGGTGATGGCGCCGGCGTACTGCTCGACGCGGGCGCCGCTCACCCTGGCGTCATCGGTCCGCTGGCCGGGCTCGTCCGTATCTGCGAGGGCTACGAAGCGGCGGTTGCGGCTGCGCTCGGGACGGCTGCCGACGCGGTGGCCGTCGGGTCGCTCGCCGACGCGACGCTCGCTCTCCGCAGGCTGCGCACCGAGGACGCCGGGTCGGCGGGCATGGTGGTGGCGGACCCCAGCCACCCGCTCGCACCATCCCCGGGGACCGGCGACCTCGCGGACCTGCCTGCCGGCGTACGGCCCGTGGTCGATGTGGTCGAGGTCCTCGAGGATTCCGCAGCGCTCGGCGCCGCCCTGCATCGGCTGGTGGGTCGCCATGTCATCGTCGACGATCTCGACACCGCGGTCGCGCTGGTCGGGCGCCGAACCGAGTTGTGCGCGGTCACCGTGGACGGCGACGTGCTCACTGCGGCGTACGCGAGTGGCGGTTCCGGGCGAGTTCCGAGCAGGCTCGAGCTGCAGGCCGCCGTCGCCGAAGCCACCGCGCGGCTTGCCGCCGCCGAGCACCACGGGGAGCGGCTGCGCTTCGAGTTGGTCGGCGTCGAGGACGCGCGGACGGAGGCGGCCGCGCGGGCACACGCGGCACTCTCCCGGCTG
This sequence comes from Actinomycetes bacterium, assembly GCA_038233235.1. Classification (GTDB taxonomy): domain Bacteria; phylum Actinomycetota; class Actinomycetes; order JBBSMJ01; family JBBSMJ01; genus JBBSMJ01. The sequence continues at coordinate 3,460 of JBBSMJ010000011.1, forward strand.
CACGAGTCCGACGCCCGTCACGCCGCCGTGGGTGAGCAGTTGGGGCAGCTGGGTGCGGCGGCCCGGGCGGCCGCCGAGGAGGCGCAGCGGCTCACCGCGGCCGTTGCGGAGTCCCGGGCGGCTCACGAACGCGACCTGGCCGGGTTGGTCGACCTGGAGCAGCGGCTGGCCACCCTCGCCGCAGCGGCTCCGGACGAGGACGCGGAGCTCACGGTCGCGGACGACAGGGCGCAGCTCGCCACCGCCTGCGCCGTGGCCCGCCAGCAGGAGGTCGACGCCCGGCTGGCCGCCCGCAGCACCGAGGAACGGGCTGCCGGGCTCGCCCGCCGGGCGGAGCAGCTCGAGGGGGCGGTCGAGCGCGAGCGCCGCGCCCGCGCGCATTCCGCACACCGGATGGCGCGCCGGGCTGAGGACTCCCGGGTGGCGCAGGCCGTCGCCGAGGGGGCTCAGCTGGTGCTCACTCGAATCGATGACTCACTCGGCCAGGCTGCTTCCGCGCGGGAGACCGCGGAGCGCGACCGAACCGCCCGGGAGGTGGAGCTGGCCGTCCTGCGCGAGCGAACCGCCGCCCTCGCCGCAGAACTGGCCGAGCTCACCACCGTGCTGCACCGCGACGAGGTGGCCCGGGCAGAGCTGCGGCTACGAGTGGAGGTGCTCGAGGACAGGGCCGTCGCCGAACTCGGCGTCAACCCCGACCTGCTGGTGGCGGAGTTCGGCCCGCACCTGCCGGTACCAACCGGGGACGGGTCCGGAGGGCCGGACGGCGACGGCGCAGGCGAGCGACCCTACGACCGTGCCGACCAGGAGAAGCGGCTGCGGGCTGCCGAGCGTTCGCTCGCGCTGCTGGGCCGGGTCAACCCGCTGGCACTGGAGGAATACACCGCCCTGGAGGAGCGGCACGCCTTTCTCACCGGGCAACTCGAGGATCTCGAGGCGACCCGACGCGACCTGCTCACCGTCGTACGCGAGGTGGACGAGCGGGTCGAGCAGGTGTTCGCCGCCGCCTTCGCCGACACCGCTCGGGAGTTCGGCGACGTCTTCGCGCGCCTCTTCCCCGGTGGGGAGGGACGTCTGCTGCTCACCGACCCGCATGACGTGCTGACCAGCGGGATCGAGGTGGAAGCTCGTCCGCCCGGCAAGAAGGTCAAGCGGCTGTCCCTGCTGTCCGGCGGTGAGCGGTCGCTGACCGCGATGGCGTTCCTGGTGGCCATCTTCAAGGCCCGTCCGTCACCCTTCTATCTCCTCGACGAGGTGGAGGCCGCACTCGACGATGTGAATCTGGGGCGGCTGCTCGGCCTCCTGCAGGAGCTGCGGGAGTCCAGCCAGCTGATCCTGGTGACGCATCAGAAGCGAACGATGGAGATCGCCGACGCGCTGTACGGCGTGAGCATGCGCAACGACGGCGTCAGCGCGGTCATCAGTCAGCGCATCCGCGAGCGCGAGCTCGCCTCCGACCGGGCCTAACAAGTCCCTGGTACCGGCGCGCGTCGGTAGTTCTGGAGCGGGGCTGGCCGCCGGTCGGATGGGGGAACTGGCGGCAGGAGCCGGCTCTGGGAGACTGACCGCCCCATGGACTTACTCACTCTCGTCGTCCTGATCTCCATCGTCAGCGTGGCGCTACTGGTCACCCTCGTCGGGCTGCTCACCGCGCCGCGGCGGCGTCGCCGTCGGCAGGCACTCGAGGAGTCGGTCGACCTCGCCCAGCCTGACCAGGAGACCCGGCGCACTGAGCGCGGACGCTCGATCGACACCGTCGAGCCGGAGGCGCCTCCTGGGCTGGTCGAGGTTCCGGTCGAGGTGCCGGAGCCGACCGCCGGCCGGCTGGTCCGGCTGCGGTCTCGGTTGGCCCGCTCGCAGTCGGCGCTGGGCAAAGGGCTGCTCGTCCTGCTGTCGCGGGAGACCCTCGACGAGGACGTCTGGGAGGAGATCGAGGACACCCTGCTCGCCGCCGACCTCGGGTTGCCGGCCACCCAGGAGCTGGTGGAGCGACTACGCAGCCGTGTTCGGGTGCTCGGGACCCGTACGCCGCAGGAGCTGCGGACGTTGGTGCGGGAGGAATTGCTCGCGCTGGTCGGCACCAACGTCGACCGCTCGTTGAAGACGGAGCGGCACGTGGGTGAAGGCCGCCCAGCTGTTGCCCTCGTCGTCGGCGTCAATGGCACCGGCAAGACGACGACGTGCGGGAAGCTCGGTCGGATGCTGGTCGCAGACGGCCGTTCGGTGGTGTTCGGCGCCGCCGACACCTTCCGTGCCGCCGCGGCGGACCAGCTCGAGACGTGGGCGTCACGAGTAGGGGCCCACACCGTGCGCGGCCCCGAGGGCGCCGACCCGGCCAGCGTGGCCTTTGACGCCGTACGCACCGGCACCGAGATGGAGGTCGACACCGTCGTCGTCGACACCGCCGGCCGGCTGCACACCAAGACCGGGCTCATGGACGAGCTGGGCAAGGTCAAGCGGGTGGTGGAGCGCCACGGGCCGGTCGACGAGGTCCTGCTCGTGCTCGACGCCACGACCGGCCAGAACGGGCTGGTGCAGGCCCGGGTCTTCGGTGAGGTCGTTGATGTCTCCGGCATCGTCTTGACCAAGCTCGACGGCACCGCCAAGGGCGGCATCGTGATCTCCGTCCAGCGCGAGCTCGGCGTTCCGATCAAACTGGTCGGCCTCGGCGAAGGCCCGGACGACCTGGCGGCGTTCGAGCCGGAGGCCTTCGTCGACGCGATCCTCGACGGCTGAGACGCCGGGAGCGGACCCGGACTCGCGAGCCCAAAAATTGGGCAAAGATCATGATACGAATTGCTATGGATTACCCCATATGGGGGACATGAGCGCCGGGAGTCGACCGGCGTCCCACCGTCCACTCAGGGGAGTGTGTCCGCCATGCAACGTAGATCAATCCGTACCGCGATCGCTGCGGCGACCGCAGCGTCGCTCATGCTGGTGGGTGGTTCCACCGGGGCGATCGCTTCCGGCAACCGCAGTCCCGCCGCCAGTGACTCCACCGTCGCCGCCGCGGGCAGCAGCAAGTACAAGATTCCCGTCAAGGGCAAGGCGTTCGACAGTGCCGGCGACAAGGTCGGCACGGCGAAGGGCAAGATCGTCAAGTTCAAGGCCAAGAACGGCACGCTGTACGCCGTCACCAAGCTGACGATCACCACCGATGAGGGCACCTTCGACCGCAAGCGTCGGGTACCCGTGAAGAACCTCACCGCCGCTGCCGGCGGCGGCGGAGACTCTGCCGCTGCGGCAGCGCGCCGGGTGTGTCGAATCCTGACCCTCGACCTCGGACCGCTCGACCTCAACCTGCTCGGCCTGCGCATCCAGCTGAACCGGGTGATGCTCGACATCACCGCCGTACCGGGACCGGGGAACCTGCTGGGAAACCTGCTGTGCGCCATCGCCGGGCTGTTCGACCGCACCGGCTTCCTCAACAACGTCGCCGTGCTGCTCAACCAGACCCTGCGGATCATCGGCAAGTCTGCCTAGCGCGGTCGTGACGTCGTACGGCGGGCGGTTACCCTGGGCGGTGACCGCCCGCCGTAATGTCCGGAGGACTTTCGCCCCGTGTTCGCCACGCTTCAGGACCGGCTGGCCACTGCCTTCAAAGACCTGCGCGGAAAGGGCCGGCTGTCCGACGCCGACATCGACGCGACCTGCCGCGAGATCCGACTTGCGCTGCTGGAGGCGGATGTCGCGCTGGCGGTGGTCAAGGAGTTCGTCGCGGCGGTCAAGGAGCGCGCCCGCGGTGCGGAGGTCTCCCAGGCGCTGAATCCCGCACAGCAGGTCATCAAGATCGTCAACGAGGAGCTCGTCGGCATCCTCGGCGGGGAGACCCGGCGGGTCCGCTTCGCCAAGACCCCGCCCACCGTGATCATGCTCGCCGGTCTCCAGGGATCGGGCAAGACCACGCTGGCCGGCAAGTTGGGCCGGTGGTTCGCCCGCCAAGGACACACGCCCCTGCTCGTCGCCGCCGATCTGCAGCGCCCCAACGCCGTACAGCAGCTGCAGGTCGTGGGGGAGCGGGCCGGCGTCCCGGTCTTCGCCCCCGAGCCGGGCAACGGCGTCGGCGACCCGATCGAGGTGGCCCGCCGGGCCGTGGAGCACTCGCGCGAACGCATGTACGACGTCGTCGTCGTCGACACCGCCGGGCGGTTGGGCATCGACGAAGAGCTCATGCGCCAGGCCACCGACATCCGCGACGCCGTCGATCCGGACGAGATCCTGTTCGTCGTCGACGCCATGATCGGTCAGGACGCCGTCCACACAGCGCAGGCTTTCCTCGACGGCGTCGGCTTCGACGGCGTGGTGCTCACCAAGCTCGACGGCGATGCGCGCGGCGGCGCCGCGCTCTCGGTGGCCCAGGTCACCGGCCGCCAGGTGATGTTTGCTTCGAACGGCGAGCAGCTCGACGACCTCGATGTCTTCCACCCCGAGCGGATGGCCTCGCGCATCCTCGGGATGGGCGACGTGCTCACACTGATCGAGCAGGCCGAGCAGACGTTCGACCGCCGCGAGGCCGAGGCGATGGCGAGCAAGCTGTCGTCGGGAACCGACCTCACCCTTGAGGACTTCCTCTCCCAGATGCAGGCCGTACGCCGCATGGGGTCGCTGTCCAAACTGCTCGGGATGCTGCCGGGCATGGGAGACATGCGCGCCCAGATCGAGTCGATCGACGAGCGTGACGTCGACCGCATCGCGGCGATCATCCAATCGATGACACTTGCCGAGCGGCGCAACCCGAAGATCCTCAACGGTTCGCGTCGCGCGCGCATCGCCCGCGGCTCGGGCACCCAGGTCAGCGACGTCAACGGGCTGGTCGAACGCTTCGGTGAGGCCCGCAAGGTCATGCGCCAACTCGGAGGCGGCATGGGCATGCCGGGAATGCCCGGGGCGGGCAGCCGACCCTCGGCCACCCGCTCACGGAAGAAGGGCAAGAAGGGGAAGAAGCCGGTGCGCTCCGGTCGTCCGGGCGCGACGCGGTCGGCCGCCTCGACCCGCTCCGCTGCGGCGGCCGCCACGTCCGGTCCGGCGGGATCTCTCCCTGCCGGCGCCCCGACGTCCGGGACTGGTCAGCTTCCTGGCGTCGACCTGCCGGCCGGCTTCGAGCTTCCCGCGGGTTTCGAGTTGCCGCCGGAGTGGCGTGACCTGCTGCCCCCGGAGAGCCGCTGATCCGCTCGATCCGCTCGGTTGCCGAGCCACCCAGCTGGCCGACTAGGTCCGGAGCCAGCCGCTCTGGCACAATGACCCGCCGTACGCAGGCGGCGCCGGCCCTTGTCCCGCTGCCCTCTCGCACAGATTCAGGAGCATCACTCCGTGGCAGTGAAGATCAAACTCAAGCGTCTCGGCAAGATGGGGGACCCGCACTACCGCATCGTCGTCGCTGACTCCCGTACCAAGCGGGACGGCCGCGCGATCGAGGAGATCGGGGAGTACCACCCGAAGAGCGACCCGTCGCGCATCAGGGTCGATTCTCCGCGGGCACAGTACTGGCTCGGCGTCGGCGCCCAGCCGACCGAGGCGGTGGCGGCGATCTTGCGCGTCACCGGCGACTGGCAGGCCTTCCGCGGCGAGCCGGCGCCCGAGCCGATGCGTATGCCGGCCCCCAAGTCGGACAAGCGCGCCGCCTTCGAAGAAGCAGCCAAGGAGACCGCGGAGGAGCCGTCGGCGCCCGCGACCACGCCGCGCTCGCGGGCCCGCAAGGCGACCCCGCCGCCGCAGCCCAAGGAGGCCGCGGCGGTGGAGCCGGCGCCCGCGGAGCCGGTCGAGTCTGATGCGGCGGCAGCGCCGGCGGAGTCTGATGCGGCGGCAGCGCCCGCCGAGTCTGAGCCGGAGGCGACCACCGCGGACTCGACATCGGGGGACGCCGACGAGCCGGGGCGGGCAGCCGACCAACCGGCCGAGGCCTGAGGTGCTAGAGGAGGCCCTCCGCCACCTCGTCAAGGGCATCGTCGAATACCCGGACGAGGTGCGCGTGCGGTCCCGCGACCTCCGCAGAGGGCGGGTCCTCGAGGTGCGCGTGCACCCCGACGACCTCGGCAAGGTGATCGGGCGCGGCGGCCGCACCGCTCGTGCGCTGCGCACCGTCGTCTCGGCGGTCGGTGGCCGCACCGTCCGCGTCGACCTGCTCGACGTCGACGAGGTGCGCTGACGCGGACGTCGGCTTCCGCGTGGGAGGTCTGATGCAAGTCGTCGTCGGCCGGGTCGGCCGTCCGCACGGCGTACGCGGGGAAGTGAGCGTCGAGGTGCGCACCGACGACCCGCACACCCGGTTCGCCGAAGGCTCGATGTTGAACACCGAGCCCACGCACCATGGACCGCTCACCGTGTGTGGCTCGCGCTGGCATGGCGGACGGTTACTGCTCGCCTTCGACCAGGTGGCCGACCGGGACATGGCTGCCGGACTGCGCGGCGCCCTGCTCGTCGTCGATGCTCAGGACCCGGCGCCGCCGCGGGACTCCGACGAGTTCCACGACCATCACTTGCTCGGGTTGCGCGCGATCACTGTTGCCGGTGCGGACGTCGGCGTCGTGGCGGACGTCCTCCATCTCGGCCAGGACGTGCTGGCCGTACGCCGCCCTGACGGCGAGGAGGTGCTGGTTCCCTTCGTCCGGGCGATCGTGCCGACGGTGGATCTGGAGGGCGGCGTCGTGACCCTCGATCCACCCCCCGGGTTGCTGGGCGATGTACCGCCGGATGAGCGGGCCTGACATGCGCGTCGACGTGGTCACGATCTTCCCGGCGTACCTCGACGCGGCGCAGCTATCTCTGGTCGGAAAGGCGCGCGCCCGCGGACTGCTCGACCTGCGGGTCCATGATCTCCGCGACCACGCCCACGACCCGCACCGCAGCGTCGACGACACTCCGTACGGCGGCGGCCCGGGCATGGTGATGCGACCGGAACCGTGGGGTGCGGCACTGGATGCGGTCCGCGCGTCCGGGCCGGGCAGCCGGCCGCGGCTGCTGCTGCCTACGCCCAGCGGGCGGCCTTTCACCCAGGCGCTGGCGCAGCAACTGGTCGGCGACCCGTGGCTGGTCATCGCCTGCGGGCGCTACGAGGGCATCGACGCACGCGTCGCCGAGGAGGCGGCGGAGCGGATGAGCGTCACCGAGGTGTCCATCGGCGACTACGTGATCGCCGGAGGCGAGGTGGCCGCTCTCGTCATCGTGGAGGCGGTGTCCCGACTGCTGCCCGGGGTGCTCGGCAACGCGGGATCGGTCGCCGACGACTCCTTCGCTCCGGGGGCGATGGAGCACCTCGTCGAGGGCCCCGTCTACACCAAACCCGTCTCCTGGCGCGGCCGGGCGGTACCGCCGGTGCTGCTCTCCGGCGACCACGCCGCGATCGCCCGCTGGCGACGCGAGCAGGCGCTGCGGCGTACGGCAGCGTTCCGGCCCGACCTGGTGAACCGGCTCGATTCGGCCGATCGACAGGCCGGACCGGAGGATGTGGCAGACTGACGGCTTACTGATCCAGCCCTCCGGTACCCCGCCGGTGGCGCCGCCTGCCCGTTGCCACGCGCTGTGGGCGTCCGTCGGGGCCCCGATCACCCGAGATGCGACCCAGGAAGCGACCTCGCCATGCACACTCTCGACAACCTCGACGCCGCCTCGCTGCGCGCCGACGTGCCGGCCTTCCGTCCGGGGGACACCCTGAAGGTTCACGTCCGGGTCGTGGAGGGCAACAGGTCGCGGCTCCAGCTCTTCCAAGGCGTCGTCATCCGCCGACAGGGCAGCGGCGTCCGTGAGACCTTCACGGTCCGGAAGATCAGCTTCGGAGTGGGCGTCGAACGCACCTTCCCGGTGCACACGCCGGTGATTGACTCGATCGAGGTCGTTCGCCGCGGCGACGTACGCCGAGCCAAGCTGTATTACCTGCGGGAGCTGCGCGGCAAGGCCGCCAAGATCAAGGAAAAGCGCGAGGCGCCCGCGGCCCGCTAGGAAAAGGCTCTCTGCCCTGAACGTTACCGACACCGGTCCCGTACGCTCGTGTCAATGGATGACGAATGGCTGGCGCAGCGGCGCGAACAACCCAGCGCAGCGCCCGCCGCGGCGCCGGAGGGCAAGGCCGCTGCGGCTACCGCCGGCGGCAGCACCCGTGGCGCAGACCGCAAGCGCGGCTCCTTCTTTCGCGAGCTGCCAGTCCTGGTGCTCATCGCCCTCGGGCTGGCGCTGCTCATCAAGACCTTCCTGGTCCAGGCGTTCTTCATCCCC